>NZ_JBBYGR010000017.1:0-29471 GCF_038405005.1 Xanthomonas sp. JL1
GTGGACAGCCTGAAGGGCAGGCTGACGCTGCATTTCCTGCCGGGTGACGCGCCGGACTTGAATCCCGACGAGATTGGTGTGGAGCTACACCAAGCGCACGGGCGTAGCGCGCAGCCCGCTGCGCAGTGGCGGGAAGCTGGCCGATCGGGTGCATGATCAGTTATCCGACATTGCAGCTCGACCAGAATTGGTGCGCTCGTTCTTCAGGCATCCAAGTGTCGCCTATATTTCTGACTTATGAGTATGCGTAGATTTCGACAGCAAACGGATCAGACTCGCCTTGCGCAATTCAGCTTTCGATATCCATTACTTACCGATAGATTCGTCAGTCAGCCCTTTCAGGTGCCGGGCAGCTCCCAGGTGCGTCAACCGTAATTGCAAACGCCCAAATAATAGCCAACTGCTGCAGTTTTCCATGATCGCAGCAATGCAATCGCTCGACAGTGGCATGGCCACGGACCGACGCATTCACTCGATTTCCCTAATCCAGCCAAGCTCGCCCTGGTCCGCAGGATTCGGCAGCGTGTGGCTTGCATGCGAATAAGGGGATGCGCAGAAGCAGATAGGTCGCAGCGCTGGTAGGGAAAACACCGCTCAAACAGCTGTCTGCAGCCTTGGTGCGGTTACACCTTGTTGGCTTCGCGATCTTGGTACTCGGAAATGCTGCCAGCTGCTCTCCATGCCACACCACGCGCGCTGGGCGAGCGCTCAAACCATCTACGCCGTCAATCGGCACGGGCACCGACGTCCATCAACCAACGCATGTCGCAGCGCTGCCGGTACACGTGCACCCGTCTTCGCCCCTGCAAAGACGAACGCACCAGAAAACATATTTGCCCGACACATACAAATTGATTGTTCGGATATGGAATGATCGTTTCGCCAAGCGCGCGTCAAGATTGTGTGGATTCATGCGAACTTCAAGCTCGCCGACGACGATGAAACATACCACCCAAGGTCGCCGTGGACAGCAAGGACGCCTGGGCGCATCGATTGCGAGCGAAGAAGTCACGCTCTAGTTGCACGGGCAGCGGAGCGCAGCATATGCACCCTGCCGGGTCGGCGTGCCGCACGTGACGCATGATTGTCCGGTCGACGCGTCTGGCTGCCAATAGCGACCCACACGCTGCAATCAAGACCCTCGTCGCCACGCCCGTCCTGATGAGGTACCCATCGTCCGGCACCGGCGATCAATCGCCCTGCAAGACCGGGCGACTGCATGCCGATATCCCCCCCCAACGCGAGGACATGCCGTGAAGAACATCCGTTCAGCCAGTACCTCCCACCAACCGCAAGCGACAAGCGGCGAGATTGTGATCGAGATACAGGCACAACGACGCAACGATGGATCGACGCCGAGGATCGATTCTCCCCTCTCCTCCCTGCCGCCCAGACCTGCGGGACGACGCAATAGCACAGGAAGCGACAGCGGATATGAAACCGACAACGAGGCAAACCTGTCTCCCTATGGAGGTCCGCGGCTGCATGCTTCGCTGCGCGGGGAAGAGAGCAGCAGCGAGCGGTTCTATGACGCCGAAGACTCCTTGGAACCATCAGCTCCACCGTCCCAGGAACACGCTGCACAACATGGCTCCCAAGCGCATGCATCCGCCTCTGCGACAGGCACTGCGCGCTTGAGCGCACTGGCTGCGTCAGTCCGTGCAGGTGCAACGCATGGAGTCACCACCCTCTGTAGACCCACCGCGACTGCGGTCGCAGCGGCGACGCGCGGCATCATACCGATCAGCTTCGACAAACAATACCTGGGCGCTGCGCTGGGACATCTCGTGCACCAGACCACCTCCGTGGGTCCAACCACGTTCGTGCGCGAGTTGATAGGCGAAGCGATGTTTGCCGCGTTTCGCCACCTCCCACCCGAAGCGGTCGTCGCCATGCAGGCGGTGTCGGGCACGCTGCATCTGGCGCTGCATACGCTGCGGCGCAACCGCGAGAACCGCAATCCGGACGCCGCCGCCCGAGGCTTTCACAACCTTAATCTTGAACAGTGGGAAGCGCTGTCCGAAGACGAACGTCATCACAAGAGGGGCGAGCAGCAACATTATTCGGATCTGGTCACCCGGCTCGCGCTGACCGGCATCTTGAGCAATATCGCCATCGGCGCTGCAGGCAAGGCTCATGGCAGACCGGAGATGGCGGCCAGGCTGCTGACCAGTGAGCTCAAGGTCGCCCCTTATGCAGCGGCCCGCGATGCCATCCAGGCGACATTCCGCATGGTGGGAACGCGGGCGCCGACCAACGGTGGCGTTAGCGATCCACACGTCACCAGTGCAGGCAGGTTTTACGGCATTGCCAACATCCTGACCAACCTGGCATCGAATGAGCTGGAGGCACCAGACTTTGCATCGGCCAGGCAACGCTGGGCAGGATTGTTGTCGCCCTTCAACATTGGAGATGCGACCAGGATTGTCTTTCAGCAAGCGGCGGTGAACGCGGCCTTGAATGTCGCTCTGGAGACAGCCGACTGGCTCAGTGTCACCCAACACGAAGCCGACGAAGCCGGTACGCAGCAGATCTGGGAACCAGCCTGGAAGGCCAAGCGCGAGGACTATGAGCGGATCATGGATCATTCTGTCGCGCGCACGGCCGCCATCAATTCCAACATCGCCTTTGGTACAGCAGTCAACATGATTGGCACCTGGCTCGGTTTGCCGCCAGCACGCAGCGCACTGCTCTCCAATACGTTGGCGGGCGTGGCCGCCGGCATGCAGTACAAGGTCATTGCCGGCACCTGGCAGGCTGCAGCGGCAGTTCGCGAAGCCGAGGCCGCTCGCGCGCAAACCGAGTAAGCGGGACAGTGCTTCGCGCCGGCTCTCGCGCAGCCATCGGTTAGTGCAGCAACAGGTGGTCACACACGCACTGTCGGTTCACCGGCAGTGCGCGTGCGACAGCTGTGTGATGGCTCTATGCGCAGCCTCCAGCACATCCTAAAAACCACCAGGCGGCGGCGGACAGCGGGGATTGATCGAAAGCTAGGCTGCGTATGCCAATTCTCAGCTCAGGTCGCGGCTAGCTGGCCTCTGCACGGCACGTATCCAGCCGCGCTCGCACATTGTCGACACGTGATGACGGATGCTGCCGGGGCGACCGTCATTTCAGTCACCGTATGCGCAATCACTAAGAAAAATAGGCGCTATTTTCCGCAGACAATCGGCGTCAATGTGCCGCCATCTTGCGTGACCCTACGCCACCTGATGCAAGGCCCTGTGCATCCTCATGGCTGCACCGCGCATCCCTGCAGGATCACTTGCCCTATTCACCAATCACACCACGCCTTAGCAGAATCGAATGAATGGCATGCGCATATTTATCACGCTCCCCCGGCGTTTCCGAATGGTAGGCGCCTACTGCAGCCCAGGTATTTCCATATTTATTGGTCATCTCGCGCAACCGCCAAGCTGCTACATACACACTGACGCACGGCTGCATCAACGCTTCCTTGGAGATTCCATAGCCGAATAACCGCCGCAGATGGATGGAGTTGATCTGCATCTTTCCGTAATCCACCGTACCATTGTTGTTACGATGGATCGCGTCGGCGCGACCGCGCGATTCCTGCCAGGCAATGGCACGCAACACCCAAGGGTTGACGTGCTGATATCCGGCAGCCTCTTCGAAGCAATCCGCGCGTGCGAAAGGTGCCGCGCATGCCAGCGCTGCTGCAAATAGAATACGCTGCGGACCAGTTCCTGCCCAACGACCACATCGGGACAATTGCGCGTGCACGCGTCGCTTTGGCGATGGCCCGGGCGAGGCCTCCAACTGCCAATTGCATGCTTTACCGACATACTGGCATGCGATCGTTGAATTGATCATGTGTCGTTACCTCGATCTCGATTGAATACAGGTCTCTAGGTGAGTAGAGCGCCGGCACACAACGACCCCCGACGCTCGACGGCGGAAACATAACGCCACCTGTACGTGATTTACCCAGGACCAACGAAACACTTAACGGGCAAGCGAAAAAAGCTTTTCTCAACAACGCCCCGCGGATTTGTTATCGATTCTAAAACATTTTTTCACTTGCCCTCTTCGCGCGTACAAGCGCAATTTCGCAAAATTTCTGGCGATGATGGGCTTCCGCTTCTACTGTTTGATCGGGGCGCAAAACGCGCCTCGCAGCCACCGCTGTCTAGGCACGGCTGTTGATACTAAAGACACATACCATTTAATCAGAGAGGAATCGTCACGATGAATTCTTTGAACACACAATTCGGCGGCAGCACGTCCAACCTTCAGGTTGGCCCAAGCCAGGACACAACGTTCGGTTCGAACCAGGGCGGCAACCAGGGCATCTCGGAAAAGCAACTGGACCAGTTGCTGTGCCAGCTCATCTCGGCCCTGCTTCAGTCGAGCAAAAATGCTGAGGAGGGTAAGGGTCAGGGTGGCGATAATGGCGGTGGCCAGGGCGGCAATTCGCAGCAGGCCGGGCAGCAGAATGGCCCCTCGCCATTCACCCAGATGCTGATGCATATCGTCGGAGAGATTCTCCAGGCGCAGAATGGTGGTGGTGCTGGTGGCGGCGGGTTCGGCGGCGGGTTCGGCGGCGGGTTCGGCGGTGACTTTAGTGGCGACCTCGGCCTCGGCACCAACCTCTCGAGCGACAGCGCATCGATGCAGTAAAGAACTGTTGGTCGCCCCTACCGGCCACGGCCTGCAGGTTGCCGCTTCATGCGGCAGCCTACGGGTTCATTCGTTCCTGTAACCGTGAACATGCGCTACCCACTTCAGGTGCGCTCGTCTTTTTTTGCGCCGCAGGTGCTTGACATACAGCCATCGGCATGCTAACCGAGCCGTTCCGGCTTCAACGCGGCACGACATTGCCGGATTTTTGTTCCGGCACACGCCTTCTCAAGTGGGTCTTCACTGCTGGAGTGATATTGGTTGGATGTTCAATCTCACACCATCACGCCATCGTCGCTCGACTAGAGCCTGCTGTGCCCACGCACCGGCCATGCGCACTGCTGCCGGCCCATGGCATCTTGACACGATCGCGCGCAACCGCTGGCCGTTAAAGGCCTAGATGCCGCTGGCCCTCTTATCGTCTACCGCAGATACCGAGCTGACTGGCAGGAACGCGTCTTTCGCAGGCGACAGGCCTGTCATGTGATCGCCCAGTCAGGCTGCGGCGACACGTAAGAACCAGCATGTGCGAGTGATCCATGCTGCTTCCCGGCACCGCCTGACGATCATCCAGGCGGTGGCTCAAGGCGCTCCGGGTCGATACACAGACGCGCCAATTGCATGGCCCGTCTGATGATTTCCTAAACAATCCCGGCAGTATTCGGCCAATGGTATGCGCCGAATGTCAGGCAATGGCAGCAAGCTCCTCATCGCCTAACGATGGCTTTTCGAGAACCATCAGGGCGACACCACATGTGGGGTCAACAGAAACAGCCGTTGCATGCGTGACCCGCTTTTTTGGCGGTGCTTGAACAGATTACCGAGCAACGGAATCTTTGACAGACCCGGTACCGCATTCAGATCGGTCTCGTCGGCATCGTAGGCGTATCCTGCAATCAGCAGACTTTGGCCTTCATTGACGAAAGCCTGGGTCTTGATCTCGCTGGAGGTAATGACCGGAATGCCGTCCACGGTGTTGGATCCGAGCTGGCCATCCTCAATACGCACATCCAGACGCATCTGACCGTTCGGCGAGCCTGGCACCACGCTGGGCAATACCCGCAACGACACCCCGGCGGAGAGGTTATAAAGATCGGCTGATGCGTATCCACTGACCCGGACGAATGCCTGTTGCTTGTGGTCCATGACCGCTTCGACGTTGTCCAGCGTCGCAACCTGGGGCGAAGACACGATCTTTGCCTTGTTCGTCGTCTCCAACGCCGACACGCGCGTCATCAGATAACGTCCGGCATCTCCCAACACGGCCGTCAAGGTGCCGCCAACCGGCGTGGTCGCGCCATCGGTGGCAGCGCCGCTCAATACGCCGTTGAAACCCAACTGACCGCCACGGCCGTCGCCGGTCTGTATGTCGGTGTGCTGGCTGTGGAAGCGCCAATCGACACCGAGATCCTGCATTGCGCCATCGCGGATCTCGATGATGGTGGCATCGATCTGCAGCAACTTGGGCCGGTTGTCCAGCTGTTGGATCAGGGTGCCATAGCTCTGCATCCGCTCCGGTCGATCGCGGATCAGGATGGCGTTCGTGCGCGGATCGGCTTCGATCACCGGCGCATCTGAGGCCAGCTCTGCGCCACCACCGGCGTCGATCGGATTGGATTCATCGCGCCGTCCCTTGCTGAGCTCCGGCCATACGCTGGCCGGCGACCCCGCAGCAGCTCCGCTGCCGGGCAACGGCGGGCTGACCGGCATGCGATCGGACGGCGAGGCCCCGCCGAACCAGGCCGAAGGCAGCCCAAGGGTGCCACTGGCTCCGCCACCTTGACCCTGTGCGGCATTGCCAAATGTGTTGGAGGACCCACCGCCGATCGGCTGTACCCGGCCAAAGTTGGCGCCAAACGCGGCTATCGGCGCAACCGACGCGCCGCGTGCGCCGTATATGCTGCGCAACAGACTGGCCATGCCTGGAATCTGCACGTCCTGACCGCCGATGCGTGTCGTGTGGTCGGCCGCTTGCGCATAATGCAGCTGAAACACCTGCACTTCGGTGGCATCGCGCTGACGGGCGCCCTGCTCGACCTGCTTGGCAATGGCCGAAACGGTATCCACATACCCTGGCGGTCCGGAGACCACCGCCACATGCGCGGCCTCGTCGTAACGCACCGGAAAGCGCGAATCGTCCAGGCGCATGCGCGCCAGTGCGTCGCGCAGTGACTTGGTCGATGCAGTCCCCAGACTCAAGGTCGCGCTCTTGGATTCGTTTGCACCCCAGATCCTGAGCATGGCGCCGTCGTAGTACCAGACAAAGCCGTAGGTGGCCGCCAGATCGTCGAGGAATTTCTGCGGGGAGGTTTCAAATTTGCCGCTCAGCGTGCCGGTCACCTCTGGCGAGATCCAGGTGGCGATGGACTGGCTGGCGGACAAATCACGCAGCACTTCTTTGAGATCCTTGTTGTCGGCGACGTATTTGAACGTGCGCGAATGCCACGGGACCTGGGCGGCGTCGGCCTGTGGCGAGAACAGCGGCAGCAGGCTGAGCAGCAGTACGGCGAACAATGGAGCACGTTGGCGGTGGGTGGTGGTACAGGCAGGAGCCATTGACGTTCCCTCTCCTAGGCAAATTAAAAATTCGGTAACGCCCAGTGTAGGGAATGTAAAGCCGGGAATGTCTCAATAAAGATCAGTGCGACGCGCCTGCCTTGCCACCCAGGTTGGCAGCATCGTGCAATTGCTGCTGGAAATGCAGGAAACCGAGTGCTTCGCCGAATTGCGCGATGAAGACGCTGATCAGCAAGGCGAGCAGCAATAGCGCCAGTACCCCACGGATTGGCTGACTCAAGTTCGACGGTTCGAGCTTGTCGGCCGCTCGCGCCACCAGGCCGATCGCAAGATCCACCAGCACAAGCACCAGCATCACCGGTGCGGACAGTTTGACGACGGCGGCCATCATGCTGTCGTATTGCTGGATAACGAACGATTCGGCAACCGCCCCCATGTTCGGCCCAAGCTGGGTCAGCGGCCACCAGCGAAACGATTCGAACAACGCGCCGAGCAACATCAGCATGCCGCCCAATGCGTAGAACGACACGATGGCCAGTTGCAGCAGCACCGTGGACACCGGCGTGCTTTGCTGGCCGCTGAGCGGGTTGGTCATCTGCACATTGTTGTAACCGGCAAGGTCGTCGATCAGCAGGCCAACGCTCTCGGCGATCCAGAACACCGTCGATGCCGCAAACCCGATCAGCAGACCAATGAACGCCTCCTTGAACACCACCCCGACCAGGCCGACCGTCTGGATCTTCGCCAGCGCATCGGCCGGCTGCCCATAGGCGATGAACGAGCTCAGGACGTAGATCACGCCGTTGCGCGCGATTCCGGGAAGACTGTCCTGCGCCGTTGCCGGTAGCACGATGAACATCACGAACACGCGCACCCCGCACAGTGCCAGCAGGGTCAACAGCGACACGCCCTGCGAGGAAAGGGCCAGCAAGGCATCGGTGACGTCGTTCATCGGGCGCCCCCATGTGCGGCGCGGTGCGAACGCAGCGCGACCAGCGTCTCGATCGCGTCTTCTTCCTCCGCCGCGTCGCGTTGCGCCTGTCGGGCGCGGCGTGCACTGGCGGCTTTGTCTGCGTATACCTGCGCCTGTGCCTGCAGCTTGCTCAGTGCCTGCTGCACGGAGGCCAGTTCATCGCGGGCGCTCTGTAGCGACTGATCCGCCGCTGCCTGTGCCTGCTCGGCAGCGCGACAGGCCTCGACCAGCACGGTGCGGAAGCGTTCATGCTGCAGGATCGTATCGATATTGATCGAACCACCCACGCCGGTTTTGTCCATGAGTGCGGCATCGCAGTCGGCCAAGCGCGTGGTGCAAGCCTCTGTGTCCTGTCTGCACCTGGCAAGTTCGCGGTCGCAGTGTTCCAACGCACGCCTGCAATCACTCAGGCGTTCCTGCATGCGCTCGCAGCGGCGCGCCTTGAGCTGATGCAGCACCGACCAGGTGTAGGCAGGCTCACGCATCGTCGGTCACGTTGGCCAGCTGTTCCAGCGTACTTTCGTAGTCACTGAGCTGGTCGGTCGGCTGGCTGAGAAAGTCGCGAATCGCATCGATCCTATTGATCGCTTCGTCGGCAACGGCATCGCTTCCCTGACGGTATTCGCCCACCTGCACCAGGGTTTCCACCTCGTTGTACTTGGCGAGCAGGCGCCGCAACCGGCCGGCGGCCTGCGAGTGGTCTGACGGGACGATCTGGCTCATCACACGGCTCAGGCTGGCCAACACGTCGATTGCCGGGTACTGGTTCTTGGCCGCGATCTCGCGAGAGAGAATCAGGTGCCCATCGAGGATGCCGCGCACTTCCTCGGCAATCGGATCGCTGCCGGTATCGTCCTCGGCCAGCACGGTGTAGAACGCGGTGATCGACCCGCTCTCTCCCATGCCCGCACGCTCGAGCAGGCGCGGCAACTCGGCAAACACCGATGGCGGAAAGCCCCTGCGCGTGGGTGGCTCGCCAGCGGCCAGACCGATCTCGCGTTGCGCTCGGGCAAAGCGCGTCAGCGAGTCCATCATCAGCAGGACGCGCAGGCCCCGATCCCGGAAATACTCGGCGATGGCGGTGCCGACGTAAGCGGCCTTCGCGCGCTCGATCGATGAGCGATCAGAGGTTGCGCAAACCACGACGCTGCGTGCCAGACCATCGGCGCCGAGAATCAACTCGATGAACTCCCGCACCTCGCGCCCGCGCTCGCCGATCAGCACGATCACGTTGACATCGCACTGCGTACCGCGCGCGAACATTCCCATCAAGGTGCTCTTGCCGACGCCTGCTGCGGCGAAGATGCCCATGCGCTGGCCCTCGCCCAGTGTCATCAGGCCATCCACGATCCGCACACCGGTCGGCATGGGGTGTTCAATCAGCCGCCGACGCATCGGGTCTGGTGCCTGCGCCTGGATCGGTACCCAGGTGTCGCAGGCGATTGCTCCTTGCCCGTCCGATGGCTCGCCCAGGCCGTCGAGCACGCGCCCCAGCAAGGCCGCTCCAACAGGCACCGCCAACGGGCGCCCCAATCCGATCACGCGCGTCTCGCGCGACAGCCCGATCAGCTCCCCGAACGGCGCCAGCAACGCGAGATCGCGACTGAAGCCCACCACTTCGGCCCGCTGCAACAAGGTGCCATCGCGTTGGCGCAACTCGCACACCTCGCCCAGGCTGACCTGCACGCCGGCCACCTTGAGCATGGTGCCGACGACTTCGACCACCTTTCCATAACGACGACCGAAGGCGAGCGTGGCCAGTTCGCGCTCGAGCGTTGTCTCCAGCAGGGGCGTCTCAGCCAACATCCGCGGGCTCCTGGGGTGCGGCCAACACGCGGCGGATGACGCGCCGCAGACTGCGCAGCTGATCGCGCAGATCGGTCTCGAACACGCCCGTATCCCATTCGCACACGCAGGCGCCCACGGCCAGATCGGCATCGCCGCACAGCTCTACCTGCAGGGTCCAGCCCGCCTTGGTGGCGGCCGCGTCGAAGGCGCGCCGCGCAGCGTCCAGCGCCTCGGGGTGCACGCTCACGCGCAAGGCTTTGGCCTCGTCCAGGGCACCTTCCAAGGCCTGCGCCGCACGCGCATACAGCGCCGCGGGATCGTGTCCGAGGATGACGTGCTCGCAGGTGCGCGCCACAATCTCAGCCAGGCGCTCACGTGCCCGGTGCGCTGCCGTTTCGGCGGCAAAGGCATGACGCAGGCCGGATTCGTTCCACTCATCAAGCTGACGTCGCAGGCCGGCTGCATATCCTAGGCGTGCGCTGCGCTCGGCCTTTTGGCGCGCATCGTGCAGGATCGCCTCGGCCTGCTGCTGGGCCTCTTCGATCAGCGTCTGTGCACGTGCCTGCGCCTGGCTCAGGGCCTGCTCGCAGCGTGCGTGCACTTCGACAGCGGCAGCATCCAGCGCCAACACCGAGGCCAGCGCCTCGCGCGGAACGACATCGCAATCCAGACCGATCGCGTCGGGCGTTGACCTCAACCAGACACGCATGACGCCTCCGGCATCAGGGTGGGAAGCGCGGTCAGGAATGCAGCGCTTGCACCGTCTGCTGCAACGGTCGCCACCTGCGCGGCGCCCAACGGCAAGGACAGCGCCAGCAGCTTGGCAACAACCGGGTTGGACCAGACGCCATCGGCCTGCATCCGACGCCAACCGTCGCCGACCCACGCCGCCTGATCGGCATCGCGTGGCAACAGGGGCACGGAGAGGCCGGCCGACGCGTTCTGGCGCACATGCTCAAGCACGGCCGGCCCCACACACTGTTCGAGCCAGCCCAGACGTTCGCGCTCGATGCACCGGCGCACTGCCAACCCGCGCGAGAACAGCGCACGCGCGATCAGGACATTGGCCAATCGCGCGGGCATCAGCAGGGCAAGTTGGTTCGCGTGCACGCCGAGCGCAGACGGCGATAATTCCGACCATCCTGACCACGCCTGGATTACCCGCATACGACGGTAGACGGGCGCCGCTGCCCAGCCTGACGCTGCCACCGGGCCAAGCCAATGCGCCACCCGTGCGGCGTCCAACGATTCTGCCAGTTGCGCCAACGCGTCCGTCCAGCGCTGAACACATCGTGCCGCATTGTCGATCCGCGTGTTGTCCATCCAGCGCTCACCCGGCTTTGCCTTTCGTCGTCAACTCGCGCAGGCGCTGCAAGCCGCCCCAACGGCCGGCCTGGGGGTTTGGCCACCAATACAGCGCCGCCGCACCCGCCAAACACAACGTCACCACACACCCGACCACCCAAGGCCACGGTGAAGGTCTCGGCGGTGCCGATGCGGTCAACTGCGCATCGCTCTCCGCTCCGCCCGGCACCAGCGTGACACTGACGTTTTCGTAGGTGAGTCCCTCCACGCTGTGCATGACCATCGTCTTGATATTGGGCACCAGGCTGGTCAGATCGCTACCGACGCGGAACTTGATGAACACCGCAGCGCTGGACGGTTTTACCGAGGTGGCAAGCGGGTCATTGTTGGGCAGCACGATTTCCACATCGGCCGAGATCACCCCATCGATATTCGACAAGGTCTGCGATAGCTGCTGCGATACGCCATAGATGAAACGTACGCGTTCTTCGGTGGGTGTCGAGATCAGCCCGTCCTTCTTGAACATCTCGCCGAGATTGGCGTGCCGCTCATGCGGCAACCCATGCGCGCGTAGCGCCTCCAGAGAATACGAGACCTGATCGTGCGGTGCGTTCACCGCCCAGGTCTTGCCGTCGTCTGGCGTGACTTTGGACGCGTCTACGCCCGCATGCAGCAGCACCTCGAGCATGTCATTCGCATCATTTTCGGTGAGCCCGGAATACAGCTGCTGACTGCATGCAGACAGCAGCAGCGCCAGCAGCACCACCAGGTATCTCAGCGCGCGCATGCTACTGGTTCTTCACCAGCGTCTGCACGGCGTTCTTTCCCGATTGCGCCACGCCGACGCTGACATTGAGGTTGAAGCCGACCATGGTGAGCTCGTGCATCAACTTGATCTGCTGCGCTGCCATTTCCTGCAGCCCCATGGTCGGTGCCTGCATGCTGAAGGCATCGATATGCTCGGCGATGGTACGCACACCATCGTTCTGCACATCGACCACCCGGCTCATCATGCTCGGGCTACCCACCCGCTGCATGGCGGGCGGCAAGGGGCTGGAGGATTGCATCAGCGCTTGAAAGCGATTCACAAGCGCCTGATTGGGCGCTGCCACCGGCGACAGCGCTTGGGTAGCGGCAGCACTGGTGCCGGCAATCGCTTGGACAGGAGGAATGAGCGTCATCACATACTCCTATGGGGTCGGGACTGGCGTGACTCAGGCGCGCAGGTACTGCGAATTCGGAACTTCCATCGGTGCTGACGATTCAACCGGTACGTCCGCCGGTGCGGACGTTGGGGTAGTTCGCCCGGACAGCGCCTTGACCAAGGCCACCGCGTCGGCATCGGCGTCTTCTTCGATCAGCCCGTCTGCAACGCCATGCCACGACGGGTCCCCCATCGCGAACAGACAGCAGGCGTACAAGGCCCTGCACAGAGGCTTGGAGCCGGCGTCGCCCTCCAGCTCGCGCAATAGGCGCGCACCGTCCACGTAATTGCCGCGCTTGATCGAAATCCATGCATCGAACGTGTCCAGCGCTTTCAGCTCTGGCCGCAGTACTCGCACTGCGGCCAGGACAGCGGCAGCGTCCTGAATCTTTTCATGGGTGAGTCCGACCGTGATCAGCTCGATGAGCCCACTCACGACCGACCCGGGACATTGAATCTTCTCCACACTGCACCTCGTTTTTTATGGCATGCGGACCGTACATGCGGGGCAAGCTACGCGCGCCACGCCGGTCAGATCCTTCCGGAAGCGAATATCGGAAGTCGCTGGCGAACAAATCATTCCGGCTTCGCCAGGCCATCCACACATTCGCCTGGAAAACGGATCGCTCGACCACAGCTCCCCACAATCGGGGGCGCTGCGATCGCGGAAGGATAAGGCAATGTCGGAAGAAAAAACCGAGAAGCCGACCGAGAAGAAACTGCGGGATGCGCGCAAGGACGGGGAAGTTCCGGTCAGCCCGGACGTCACTGCAGCCGCGGTGCTCTTCGGCGCGTTATTGGTGATGAAATCGGCCGGCGATTACTTCGTCGATCACATGCGCGCATTGACGAGGATCGGCTTCGATTTTTCGGAAAACACACGCGATGCAACGGCGATAAACCGTGCACTCGCCCATATCGGCATCCAGGGATTGCTGTTGATGCTGCCGTTCCTGGCTGCGTGCCTGGTGGCTGGCTTGGTAGGCGGTGCGTTTCAGACGGGCCTGAACGCCTCGCTCAAGCCGGTGTCGCCCAAGTTCGATTCGCTCAATCCCGCAAACGGGGTCAAGAAACTTTTTTCGTTGAGAAGTCTCATCAATCTACTGAAGTTGATCATCAAGGCCATCCTGATTGGCGTGGTGCTGTGGGTCGGTATCCGCACCCTCATGCCGATGATCATTGGGCTTGCCTACGAGACACCGCTTGACATTTCCCAAATTGCCTGGCGAACCCTGAGCATGCTCTTCGCACTGGGCGTGCTGCTGTTCATACTGGTCGGCGCTGCAGACTGGAGCGTGCAGCACTGGCTGTTCATCCGCGACAAGCGAATGAGCAAGGACGAGCAGAAGCGCGAATACAAGGAAAGCGAGGGCGACCCCGAAATCAAGGGCAAACGCAAGGAATTCGCCAAGGAACTGGTCTTCGGCGACCCCCGCCAACGCGTCGCCAAGGCCAAGGTGATGGTGGTCAACCCGACCCATTACGCGGTGGCATTGGCCTACGAGCCCGATGACTTCGGCTTGCCGCAGGTCGTTGCCAAGGGCGTAGACGATGGCGCGCTGGAACTGCGCGCCTTTGCGCATAACCAGGGCATTCCGATCGTTGCCAATCCGCCACTGGCACGTGCGCTGTATCAGGTGGAATTGGGCGACGCAATCCCCGAGCAATTGTTCGAAACGGTTGCGGTGGTGTTGCGCTGGGTCGATGGACTCGGTCGCGACCACGGCGACGGCGACGGCAATGGAGCCCTGCCATGCTAGGAGATCGCGTGCGAGCGACAAGGTATTTCGCTTATAGCGGCGAAGTGGCGATCGCCGCCTTGGTGGTGGCGGTCATCGGGCTGATGATCCTGCCCCTGCCAACGCCCATGATCGATACGCTACTGGGCATCAACATCACCCTGAGCGTGGTGCTGTTGATGGTCACGATGTATGTGCCCGACTCGATCTCACTCTCGTCGTTTCCTTCCCTGCTGCTGTTCACCACCCTACTGCGGTTGTCCTTGAATATCGCTTCGACGAAGTCGATCCTTCTGCATGCCGAGGCGGGCCATATCATCGAGAGCTTTGGCGAGTTGGTGGTCGGCGGCAATCTGGTGGTGGGCCTGGTCGTTTTCTTGATCATCACCACCGTGCAGTTCATCGTGATCGCAAAGGGCTCCGAGCGCGTTGCCGAGGTCGGTGCGCGCTTTACGTTGGACGCAATGCCCGGCAAGCAGATGAGTATCGATGCCGACCTGCGTGGCGGCAACTTGACCGCAGATGAGGCACGCCGCAAACGCGCGCGGCTGGCCATTGAAAGCCAACTGCACGGCGGCATGGATGGCGCCATGAAATTCGTCAAGGGTGATGCGATCGCCGGCCTGGTGATCACCATGGTCAACATCCTGGCCGGCATCGTGGTCGGCGTGACGTACCACGGCATGACGGCGGGCGACGCCGCTAACCGCTTTGCGATTCTGTCGGTGGGCGATGCCATGGTGTCGCAGATCGCCTCACTGCTGATATCGGTGGCTGCCGGCGTCATGATCACCCGCGTGGCCAATGAAAACGAGACCAGGCTCAGCTCGCTCGGGCTCGATATCGGCCGTCAGCTCACCAGCAACGCGCGAGCGCTGATGGCAGCGAGCGTGCTGCTGGCCTGCTTTGCATTCGTCCCTGGCTTTCCGGCCGTGCTGTTCCTGCTGCTGGCAGCGGCCGTCGGCGCCGGCGGCTATGCGATCTGGCGCAAGCAACGCGACATCAGCGGCAACGATCAGCGCAAGTTGCCTTCGACGAGCCGTAAAGGTGCCAAAGGCGAGGCGCCACATATTCGCAAAACCGCTCCTGACTTCGCCTCACCGTTGTCGATGCGGCTGTCGCCGCAGCTGGCTGCTCTGCTCGACCCCGCGCGGCTGGATCAGGCGATCGAAAGCGAGCGCCATCAATTGGTCGAGTTGCTGGGCTTGCCGTTTCCCGGGATTGCGATATGGCAGAGCGAGTCGCTGCAAGGCATGCAATACGAGGTGTTGATTCACGATGTCCCCGAGACACGCGCCGAACTGGAGAACACGGAGGACATGCAGGGAGCACTGGCCCGGCAGGCCATCGCGCCCCTGCATGCACGGGCGCACTTGTTCGTCGGCATCCAGGAGACGCAGTGGATGCTGGAGCAGGTGGCTGCGGACTATCCCGGGCTGGTTGCGGAGGTCAACAAGGCGATGCCCGCCCAGCGCATTGCCGATGTGTTGCGGCGTCTACTGGAAGAAAGGATTCCGGTGCGCAATATCAAGAGCATTCTGGAGAGTCTGGTGGTATGGGGGCCGAAGGAAAAGGATCTTCTGATGTTGACCGAATATGTGCGCTGCGACCTCAGCCGTTATCTTGCGCATACCGCCACCGCAGGCACCGGGCAGCTGCCCGCAGTGATGCTCGACCACGCTGTCGAACAATTGATCAGGCAATCGATTCGCGCGACCGCGGCCGGCAATTTCCTGGCACTTCCGCCCGAGCAGGCGAACCAGCTTGTCGAACAGGTGGAACGCATCGTTGGCGGTCAGGCGCAGCATCCGATGGCGGTGGTCGCGTCGATGGACGTGCGCAGATATGTACGCCGCATGATCGAAGCACGGCTGACGTGGCTGCAGGTCTATTCGTTCCAGGAGCTGGGTTCGGAGGTACAGCTGCAGCCGATCGGTAGAGTGGTGGTGTGATGCGCAAGCTGCCCCTCCGCCATGTGCGCATCCTGCCGGTCAGCGGCGCACTGCAGCGGCCGGCGACTCCAGCCACGCCAGCTCGGTCGGCGCAGCGTTCCAGCTTCCTGCAACTGCGCCAGCGCCTGCGCAGCGTAGAGCTCGCGCTTCCCTGCATGGTGTTGCCACCACAGTGCGACGACGAGGATCGACCGGAGCCTGATGCCGAGGAGCGCTTCACTGAGGCGCGTGACAGCGCGCCCGTACAAACGGACCCGCCATTACGTCTCGATGGGCCGAAACACCGAGAGCCGCCCCAAGGCAACGACAATGGCGCCGTGGGGCGACAGATCGCGACCGAGTGGATACGCACGCAACGCGCCCAAATGGCGATCGACCACATCGCGCTGCGAGTGGCCGATTTCTGCAACGCCAAGCCCGTGCGCAGCGCAGGGAGCTGGGAAGCGTGGCTGGATATCGATCAAGAGGTCGTCGCACAGACGACGTTGTTTTTGCGACTTTCGCCACACCAGCTATCGCTTCGCTTCAATACCAGTTCGCCAGACGCGCGCGAGGTACTTTGGTGTGGAAGGCAGCGCCTGGAGGCTGCACTGACGTCAACACTGAGTAGCACGCTCCAGATCAGCATCGAGGTCGTCTAACGCTGCACTGGCGACAGAAAGCCATTTGGAGGAACTCCATCTTGCTAACCGAGCAGAGCCAGGCTCCAACGGCACGCGCACTCTCTCAGGCGTTGACGCGCGTTTCGGCCGAGCGCGCGCAGCTGGGCAGGGTGTTCGGCGATCCACGCGCCGCACGCCAATGCGGCTTCGTGACACATTGCCGTGGCATCTCACCCAATGATGCGGCCCTCCTGCGCCTGCAGGTGGATACCGGCCAGATGGATTTGCGGATTGCTGCGCGCGACGGCCTGGCGCTGTTATTGAACGAGGACGACGACGCACTACGCGTTTCGATCGCGGGAATGTTACTGGCCGATCATCTGGGCGCGTTTGCGCCGCTCGGCCTGGCTGCTGCCGAGGTGATCGCCTTCGAGCGCGATGCAACGCCAGACGACTGCCACGGCATCGGTATGACACTGGGCGATCTCGATGCAATTGCGCTGAAGGCGAGCGCGTCGCTGCTGGACACGCTGCAGGCCGCAGTTGACGGACTTGCGGCGCCCGCGCAGCTGCCAGCCTGGCTGGCTGCACTGCGCGTCAACACGCGCCTGCGCATCGGCGGGCGCACCGCATCAGCTGCATTGCTGCAATCGCTGCGACCTGGCGATGTCTTGCTGCATTGCACGGCTGCGGCTGCGCTCACCAGCGGCGAAGTGCTTTGGGGGATCGCTGGAGGCGCGGTATTGCGTGCGGCGGTGCGCTTGAACATGCAACAGATGATTCTGGAGGCCAGCCCCACAATGCAGCACGATACGTTTGAGCCTGAAGTCGCGCCGTCCACCAGCAACGTGGCGGAACTGGAACTGCCGGTGCAACTGGAAGTGGATCAACTTGCGCTGTCTCTATCGACCTTGTCGGGTTTACAGCCCGGGCAGATCCTGGAGTTGTCGGTGCCGGTCGATCAAGCCGACATCCGTCTGGTCGTTTACGGCCAGACCATCGGCACCGGCAGGTTGCTGGCAGTGGGCGAACATCTTGGTGTGCAGATCCTCAGCATGTCGGAGAGCACGCATGCAGATGCCTGACGTTGGCTCGCTGCTGCTGGTGGTCATCATGCTGGGCTTGCTGCCCTTCGCAGCGATGGTGGTCACCTCCTACACCAAGATCGTGGTCGTGCTCGGCTTGCTGCGCAATGCGATCGGGGTGCAGCAGGTGCCGCCCAACATGGTCCTCAATGGCGTTGCATTGCTGGTGTCGTGCTTTGTGATGGCGCCGGTGGGCATGGAGGCGTTCAAGGCCGCACAGAACTACGGTGCCGGGTCGGATAACAGCCGCATTGTGGTGCTGCTCGACGCCTGCCGGGAGCCCTTTCGGCAATTCCTCCTCAAGCATACACCGGAGCGCGAAAAGGCATTTTTCATGCGTTCTGCACAGCAGATCTGGCCCAAGGACAAGGCCACCACGCTCAAGTCGGACGACTTGCTTATCTTGGCACCGGCATTCACGCTCAGCGAATTGACCGAAGCCTTCCGCATCGGGTTTCTGTTGTATCTGGTGTTTATCGTCATCGACCTGGTGGTGGCAAACGCGCTGATGGCGATGGGCCTTTCGCAGGTCACACCGACCAATGTGGCGATCCCGTTCAAGCTGCTGCTGTTTGTCGCTATGGACGGCTGGTCGATGCTGATTCATGGCCTGGTTCTGAGCTATCGGTGACGCCATGGACCACGACGATCTAGTGCGATTTACCTCCGAAGCCTTGCTGCTCTGCCTAAAGGTGTCCTTGCCGGTGGTCGGTGTCGCTGCGCTGACCGGGCTGCTGATCGCCTTCGTCCAGGCAGTGATGTCGCTGCAGGACGCATCGATCTCGTTCGCGCTCAAGCTGGTGGTGGTGGTGGCCGCCATTGCCGTGACAGCGCCGTGGGGTGCCTCGGCCATCATGCAGTTCGGTCAGGCATTGATGCAGGCGGCGTTCCCATGATCCGTCGCATCTCGCCCGGTCCCTTGCAGCCCTCGGTTTCCACCGAGCATGGCGGCTCGCATCACCATGCCGATCACCATGCCGATGCGGCAAGCACCAGCGCAGGGTCGCCTGCCGACATTGCGGCAAGAGCAACCCGTCTGCGCCCTGCTCCACCGCGCAGGCGACGACGCGGGAACCGGTCGCTGGACGGCCACGAGGATGAATTCGACGCCAACGAGCAGGAAGAGATCGAAGCCAAACGCGAGTGCGCACTGCGCGGACGGGTAAGCGTGGCGATCGCTCCGGCCCAGAGCCGGGAGCATGGCCAGAGCGACCAGCACGGCGGTGACCGCAACACGCATACCGACGACACGCAGGCCGGTCCGTGGCACGGTGGCGCTCCAAGGCAGGTGACCGACAGCATACGCACGTGCATCGACGCGATTCTCAATCGCTACGTGGCCAGGCGCGACGCCGATCCAGTGGCCAAGCGAGACGCGCTGGCTGCTGCGCTTGTCGAACTGCGCGCCATCGGCGTTTCGCATCCTGCCGTCGCCCCGTTGACTGAGACGGTCTGGAGGTTGATGCGCGAGCATCTGAGCTCGTACGACAAGGCCACCGCGGCGGAAAACCTGCAGACCTTGCGGACCCGATTACTGGAGTTGATGCCATCCGAGTTGGAACCGGTGCCAGCGCTACGCAATTTTCATCTACTGCTTCCACTGATATTGCTGAATGCGGAAAAACCGCGCAGACAGGTCGATCGTAGACATGCCATCACACGTCTGAACACACTTCTGATTGAGCAACCAGAACAGGCGGCTCAGGAGGTTCGCCCATGACCATGCAGCTTCGCGTACTGACAGGAACCCACGCAGGCGCACGATTAGATTTGGCACCAGGTCGCTACACCCTGGGGAGTGATCCCCAAACCGATATACGAATAGACGATTGGCCTGGTTGCTCACTCAGTATCGAGGTAGACCAAGATGGGCAGATCCGCTATAGCAGCGACACGTTGCCAGAAACGTCCTTCGTTGCGTTTCAGCCAGTGCGCTTCGGCCCGTTGGTGCTATGCGTTGGCGATGCTGGTGCCGATTGGCCGGACGATGTGGCGTTGCTGGAGCGGCTGCTTTCCCCAGCACCGCCACCAGCGCCGCGCACGTCCAGGCGCAACATCGTGCGTACTGCGGTGGGCGCCGTGCTAGCACTTGCAGCCGCGGCGTTTCTCCCCTCGTTGCAGCCCGCGTTTCTGTCCGATGCTGCCGCCCGGCAACATCCGGAAACTGCCGTCAATCAGGCCAAAGGTTTATTGAAGCAGCTGGGCTTTCGCGAAGCGCATGTTGCACAGGTCGGCACGCGCGTGCTGATCGAAGGCCTGGTGCCAAGCAGCGCCGATGCTGCACGCTTGCGTGCGCAGGTGCGTCGCTATCACCCGGGCGTTGCCGTCAACGTGGCCGTGGTGGACGAGGTGGTGGCGACGCTGCGCGACACCCTGGCTGACCCCGCCCTCAGCGTACGTTACGAGGGCAATGGCGTTTTCTCGGTTTCCGGCAGCAGCGACTACGCAGAACGTGCAAGCCGCCGGATTGCCGACGTCCGCAGCGACCTGGGCCCCGAGGTCCGCGCGCTGCACGTGGAGATCAGCCAGCAAGACCCGTCCATAAAAACACCGGATAATTACGACGCGGCATTGCTCGCCGATGACCTGCACTATGTCGAAACGCCGGATGGTACCAAGCACATGACATCCCTGCCGCAGCAAGCGGCGCAATGAGAGCCCACCATGTTCGATGCAATGACCGATGCGGTCACTCAGGATATGAGCAAGATTCTACAGACCAAGGCGGCGGATCTGTCCGGCGAGCGGCTGCGCAACGTGGACACAGCGCTCGATGCCACTGCGCAACAGATTCGCGGGCACTGGTCTGCGGCGAGCGACCAGGCCGCGCGCAGCGACTTCAACGTCCTGCATGACGGCATCACTGCAGCGCGCAACATCGTCGCGCATATCGCAAATATGCGGTAAATCGATTTCTTGGTCGCTTCGACCAAGCAAAACGCGCCGACAGGCGCACCATTACACGTTCACTACGTAGGAGTCTTGTTATGGAAATACTTCCGCAAATCAGCTCACTTAATTCGCGCTTCCAACAGGGTATGGATGGCTATACCGGAGGTGTGGCCAATGGAATCTCCGGTGCTTCTGCACTCTCTGGCTCGAACGGGCAGATGGGTTCGTTGCTCGGCGACATGAGTGCCTCGGACGAGGCTCAGAAGTCCATGAACAACAAGATCACGCAGCTCAAAAACGATCTTGACTTCAACGTGGCACTCAACAAGTTCATCGGCAAGGCGGGCGACAACGCTAAGCAGCTCGTTGGCCAGTAATGGGCTTAGACATGCGCAGGGCTTGTAGGGGGCCCTGTTCATGTCTCACCAAGGATGAGCAGCGCGCGATTCGAAACCATCGTTCGACAGATGTGCGAGTCACTGGACTTGCCAGATGTGGAGTCGGTGCTTAGTCGGCGTGTGCTTTGGGTAGAGGGCTTTGAGGTCTATCTGCACCTGCCGACACCACAGCCAGGAGACGACGCACAGCAAGAAGCACTGTATTTACGCATCGCTTACGGGTTACCACCTGCCGGGCGGACATTGACCGTTTTTAGGCTTCTGCTCGAAGCCAATCTTTCAGTGTATGCGCAGGACCAGGCACAGCTTGGATTGAACGATAACGGCGTTATCGTGCTAATCGTACGGGTACCGCTGGACGACGACGTGGATGGCGCGTGGATATGCGATCTGCTTGCCCACTACGCCGAGCATGGCCGCTACTGGAACAATAATATCTTCGTTGCGCACGACGAGATGTTCGAAGGAATCGCGACGGGCAACTATCTGTGGTTGCGCGCCTGATACAGGCCTGTTGGCATCTTGCCGCAGCATCAATCATGGCTGCAGCTGCACCGATCAGCCATGGCACAGCAACCGAGTCGCAGTGCACTGCCTGCCTCGTGCAGTGAGCGGCCTACGACGCGGCGCGAGGTGTGTGGCCGTGGTATTCCATCATGACTGGCAACGGCTGAGAGCGACCAACAAAACGACTGCGCTTACCGCCAGGCGGGCGCGGCCGGTGCGCGGAATCGGCATGTACCACGCGGACCCTCCGGTTCTGAGCGCGCCGTCCGCACCCACCTGACAGCTGCTCGCTACGTTTTGTTCGCCGCTCTAAGCTGCCAGACACCACCACCTCTGCCACAGACGCGACGACAGTGACGTCTGTGGCAGCGGTGTACAACACTCCTGAGTATCAATGCGGCAGCTGAGCGCTCATGCTCGCCCGCTTTGCCACTGGCGGAGTTCTTCGCTGTCATGCAGTGCACGCTTGAGCGTTTGCAGCTGACCATCCAGTGCATGCGTGGCCGCGTCGGGGGGCACGGCTCTAGACGTTTGCCCCCCCTCCTCGCGCAGTGCAGTGCGTACCGCATCGATGGTCGCGATCGAGACGGACTGCGCGCGGATCTCTTTAAGCAATGCCTGCAGGGCGGTACGCAGTGTCTGGCCACGCAGCCAAGCGCCAGGCGCGACGCGCATCCCCTCCTCCATGGCACGTGTCTGATCCGAAAGCGTGGCGATCGCCTGACCCACGGGCTCGGCCAGGGCCTCGATGGTTTGT
This sequence comes from Xanthomonas sp. JL1, assembly GCF_038405005.1. Classification (NCBI taxonomy): domain Bacteria; kingdom Pseudomonadati; phylum Pseudomonadota; class Gammaproteobacteria; order Lysobacterales; family Lysobacteraceae; genus Xanthomonas; species Xanthomonas sp. JL1. Next base: position 22,361 of record NZ_JBBYGR010000017.1, read on the forward strand.
TCGATTGTGCGTTGATGCTTGGCTGCAAGCACGGCACGTTCGTTGTCCAGGCGCGCCGCCTGGGAGGTATTGGTGCCATTCTTGGCCTTGAGCGCATTCCATAACGTATCGTTGAACAGGGTTTGCACGGCCTGCTGCGCGACCACAGCCCTGGAATTGGCGGCTTCGCCAGCAACACGTGTGTGACTCCCCCCACGCAACGGCGCTGTGATGATGCGCGCAGCCCCCATCGAGGCGAAGCTGGAAATGACATTGCTCAGCATGTGGCGGGTCAACAGGTCGCGGGTCGTGGTGGCGATCGCGTTTGCGCTGTTGATGCCCTGCCTTGCCAACGCCAACGCTTCCTTTCCGGTGTCCAGCAAATATCTAGGCGGGAAATGCACGGCGTCGGACCATTGTGCAGGCCGGCGCTCTTTGTCGGGCAACGCCAATGCGAACAGATTCAGCCGTTGCTCTCCGCCAACTAGATCCGGGACACTCATTTGGCCGGTCCGTGCCACAGCTTTGCCTGTCTCAAGCAATGTCTTTTGAACGATTCCGGCGCCGCCAATGGCGAGTGCGCTGAACCCCAGCTGGCCGGCAGGCGTCAGCAAATCCGGATTACCACCAGTCCGGCGCGCGGCATTGAATATTCCGTTGATCACTGGCTTGAGCAACAAGGTATTGAGTGACTTGTCGTCCAGGTTCGATTGGAGCTGCGTGATCTCCAGGCGGCGGTCGTAGGTCTGGGCCTTGAGTTCGGCAAGCGTCGGCGCATCGTTATCGCCCGGACGCGTGAAGCGCTTGCCTTCAGCGGTCACTTCCAGAATGACCGGTGGTGGATCTGGCGCCAGGATTTTGGGGTCGACGGCCTGAAACTTCGGCATGTTGGCAACGCGCGTGCGCCGGTCCATTGCCGGGATCAACAAAGTATCGCTGATATAGGACGCCGACCCCGCCGCGACACCCGACACCATCACCGTACTCAGCTCCTCCGCGCCAATCGGGCGCCGGGCCGCATAGGCCGCACCCGTCGCCAGACCGACCGGATTACGCATCGCACCGATAATGAACGACCGTAGACATTGGTAGGCAATCGGCAATGCCGCTTTTGTGCCCGCTGTCTTCATGTCACCGACAGCTTGGTACCCGGCATCCGGCCCGAAGGCAGTGATGCGTTCCTGCACGCGTGCGTCAGCCCATTCCAGATAGCTCGCCTGCAGGGCGGTCTGCTCTTTCGAGGGCGCAGCAAATGGCAGAGCGTCCAGACGGGCGCGTAGCTGCGCTTTCACCTCGGCGGCCGCCGCCGTGCTGCGCTCGGCATAGGTCGCCGCGGCGGCAGGTACAGCCGGTGCGTTGATTTCCTGGACTTGGGACACGACCTCTGCGGTGTAAAATCTGGCGCCCGACGAATGGATCCCATTCGTTCGCGCACGCCAAGTCCTGCCCGCGAGCTTCTGCCCGGACCCCAACCGGATAGGGTTCAGCCGACTGCAGATCGGGGGGGGGCTCCGCCTGCTGGCGGCCCCCTGGATGGCTTGCCCGCTCGGCGGACGATGTCCCGGACCCGGCTGCCATCTCCCCCTGCGCCCTCGCCTGCGTTCTCGGCGGGCAGCTTCAGCGATCTGCTCCGTCAGTTCGATCCGTCGCTTCTTGATACATCGCTTCTTGATTCGATGCCTGCCGTCGGCACACCGCATACAGCGGCTGCCCCAGCAGAGTGGGATGAGGTGCAATCGGGTCTGCGTGCAGCCGATGACCCGCCACCCACCGTGCGTGTCGCTGTCACTGCCGCGCGGCCGCCGCGCGCCAAGCCGGCCCCGCGACGGCGTGCGGCGCAACCCTCCGACGCTTCGCCGGCCGCGCAGGTGGATCTACGCACGCTCGGCTACAGTCAGCAGCAGCAAGAGAAGATCAAACCGAAGGTGCGTTCGACAGTGGCGCAGCACCACGAGGCACTGGTGGGCCATGGGTTTACACACGCGCACATCGTTGCGCTCAGCCAACACCCGGCAGCGTTAGGGACCGTCGCTGTCAAGTATCAGCACATAATCACGGCGTTGCCAGAGGCGACACACGAAGACATCGTTGGCGTCGGCAAACAGTGGTCCGGCGCACGCGCCCTGGAGGCCTTGCTCACGAAGGCGGGGGAGTTGAGAGGTCCGCCGTTACAGTTGGACACAGGCCAACTTCTCAAGATTGCAAAACGTGGCGGCTTGACCTCAGTGCAGGCAGTGCATGCATGGCGCAATGCACTGACGGGTGCCCCCCTGAACCTGACCCCGGACCAAGTGGTGGCCATCGCCAGCAATATTGGCGGCAAGCAGGCGCTGGAGACGGTACAGCGGCTGTTGCCGGTGCTGTGCCAGGCCAATGGCCTGACCCCGGACCAGGTCGTGGCCATCGCCAGCCATGGCGGCGGCAAGCAGGCGCTGGAGACGGTGCAGCGCCTGTTGCCGGTGCTGTGCCAGGACCATGGCCTGACCCCGGACCAGGTCGTGGCCATCGCCAGCAATATTGGCGGCAAGCAGGCGCTGGAGACGGTGCAGCGGCTGTTGCCGGTGCTGTGCCAGGACCATGGCCTGACCCCGGACCAGGTCGTGGCCATCGCCAGCCATGGCGGCGGCAAGCAGGCGCTGGAGACGGTGCAGCGGCTGTTGCCGGTGCTGTGCCAGGACCATGGCCTGACCCCGGACCAGGTGGTGGCCATCGCCAGCAATATTGGCGGCAAGCAGGCGCTAGAGACGGTGCAGCGGCTGTTGCCGGTGCTGTGCCAGGCCCATGGCCTGACCCCGGACCAGGTGGTGGCCATCGCCAGCAATATTGGCGGCAAGCAGGCGCTGGAGACGGTGCAGCGGCTGTTGCCGGTGCTGTGCCAGGACCATGGCCTGACCCCGGCCCAGGTGGTGGCCATCGCCAGCAATATTGGCGGCAAGCAGGCGCTGGAGACGGTGCAGCGGCTGTTGCCGGTGCTGTGCCAGGACCATGGCCTGACCCCGGACCAAGTCGTGGCCATCGCCAGCCACGATGGCGGCAAGCAGGCGCTGGAGACGGTGCAGCGGCTGTTGCCGGTGCTGTGCCAGGACCATGGCCTGACCCCGGACCAGGTGGTGGCCATCGCCAACAATAACGGCGGCAAGCAGGCGCTGGAGACGGTGCAGCGGCTGTTGCCGGTGCTGTGCCAGGACCATGGCCTGACCCCGGACCAAGTCGTGGCCATCGCCAGCCACGATGGCGGCAAGCAGGCGCTGGAGACGGTGCAGCGGCTGTTGCCGGTGCTGTGCCAGGACCATGGCCTGACCCCGGACCAGGTCGTGGCCATCGCCAGCCACGATGGCGGCAAGCAGGCGCTGGAGACGGTGCAGCGGCTGTTGCCGGTGCTGTGCCAGGACCATGGCCTGACCCCGGCCCAAGTGGTGGCCATCGCCAGCCACGATGGCGGCAAGCAGGCGCTGGAGACGGTGCAGCGGCTGTTGCCGGTGCTGTGCCAGGACCATGGCCTGACCCCGGACCAGGTGGTGGCCATCGCCAGCAATGGCGGCGGCAAGCAGGCGCTGGCGACGGTGCAGCGGCTGTTGCCGGTGCTGTGCCAGGCCCATGGCCTGACCCCGGACCAGGTCGTGGCCATCGCCAGCCACGATGGCGGCAAGCAGGCGCTGGAGACGGTGCAGCGGCTGTTGCCGGTGCTGTGCCAGGCCAATGGCCTGACCCCGGACCAGGTCGTGGCCATCGCCAGCAATGGCGGCAAGCAGGCGCTGGAGACGGTGCAGCGGCTGTTGCCTGTACAGCGGCTGTTGCCGGTGCTGTGCCAGGACCATGGCCTGACCCAGGACCAGGTGGTGGCCATCGCCAGCAATATTGGCGGCAAGCAGGCGCTGGAGACGGTGCAGCGGCTGTTGCCGGTGCTGTGCCAGGCCAATGGCCTGACCCAGGACCAGGTGGTGGCCATCGCCAGCCACGATGGCGGCAAGCAGGCGCTGGAGACGGTGCAGCGGCTGTTGCCGGTGCTGTGCCAGGACCATGGCCTGACCCCGGACCAGGTCGTGGCCATCGCCAGCCACGATGGCGGCAAACAGGCGCTGGAGACGGTGCAGCGGCTGTTGCCGGTGCTGTGCCAGGACCATGGCCTGACCCCGGCCCAGGTGGTGGCCATCGCCAACAATAACGGCGGCAAGCAGGCGCTGGAGACGGTGCAGCGGCTGTTGCCGGTGCTGTGCCAGGACCATGGCCTGACCCCGGACCAAGTGGTGGCCATCGCCAGCAATAGTGGCGGCAAGCAGGCGCTGGAGACGGTGCAGCGGCTGTTGCCGGTGCTGTGCCAGGACCATGGCCTGACCCCGGACCAGGTCGTGGCCATCGCCAGCAATATTGGCGGCAAGCAGGCGCTGGCGACGGTGCAGCGGCTGTTGCCGGTGCTGTGCCAGGACCATGGCCTGACCCCGGACCAGGTCGTGGCCATCGCCAACAATAACGGCGGCAAGCAGGCGCTGGAGACGGTGCAGCGGCTGTTGCCGGTGCTGTGCCAGGACCATGGCCTGACCCCGGCGCAGGTGGTGGCCATCGCCAGCAATAACGGCGGCAAGCAGGCGCTGGAGACGGTGCAGCGGCTGTTGCCGGTGCTGTGCCAGGACCATGGCCTGACCCTGGACCAGGTGGTGGCCATTGCCAGCAATGGCGGCAGCAAACAGGCGCTGGAGACGGTGCAGCGGCTGTTGCCGGTGCTGTGCCAGGACCATGGCCTGACCCCGGACCAAGTGGTGGCCATCGCCAACAATAACGGCGGCAAGCAGGCGCTGGAGACGGTGCAGCGGCTGTTGCCGGTGCTGTGCCAGGACCATGGCCTGACCCTGGACCAGGTGGTGGCCATCGCCAGCCACGATGGCGGCAAGCAGGCGCTGGAGACGGTGCAGCGGCTGTTGCCGGTGCTGTGCCAGGACCATGGCCTGACCCTGGACCAGGTGGTGGCCATCGCCAGCAATGGCGGCAAGCAGGCGCTGGAGACGGTGCAGCGGCTGTTGCCGGTGCTGTGCCAGGACCATGGCCTGACCCCGAACCAGGTGGTGGCCATCGCCAGCAATAGTGGCGGCAAGCAGGCGCTGGAGACGGTGCAGCGGCTGTTGCCGGTGCTGTGCCAGGACCATGGCCTGACCCCGAACCAGGTGGTGGCCATCGCCAGCAATGGCGGCAAGCAGGCGCTGGAGAGCATTGTTGCCCAGTTATCTCGCCCTGATCCGGCGTTGGCCGCGTTGACCAACGACCACCTCGTCGCCTTGGCCTGCCTCGGCGGACGTCCTGCCCTGGATGCAGTGAAAAAGGGATTGCCGCACGCGCCGGAATTGATCAGAAGAATCAATCGCCGCATTCCCGAACGCACGTCCCATCGCGTTCCCGACCTCGCGCACGTGGTTCGCGTGCTTGGTTTTTTCCAGAGCCACTCCCACCCAGCGCAAGCATTCGATGACGCCATGACGCAGTTCGAGATGAGCAGGCACGGCTTGGTACAGCTCTTTCGCAGAGTGGGCGTCACCGAATTCGAAGCCCGCTACGGAACGCTCCCCCCAGCCTCGCAGCGTTGGGACCGTATCCTCCAGGCATCAGGGATGAAAAGGGCCAAACCGTCCCCTACTTCAGCTCAAACACCGGATCAGGCGTCTTTGCATGCATTCGCCGATTCGCTGGAGCGTGACCTTGATGCGCCTAGCCCAATGCACGAGGGAGATCAGACAGGGGCAAGCAGCCGTAAACGGTCCCGATCGGATCGTGCTGTCACCGGCCCCTCCGCACAGCAATCTTTCGAGGTGCGCGTTCCCGAACAGCGCGATGCGCTGCATTTGCCCCTCAGCTGGAGGGTAAAACGCCCGCGTACCAGGATCGGGGGCGGCCTCCCGGATCCTGGTACGCCCATCGCTGCCGACCTGGCAGCGTCCAGCACCGTGATGTGGGAACAAGATGCGGCCCCCTTCGCAGGGGCAGCGGATGATTTCCCGGCATTCAACGAAGAGGAGCTCGCATGGTTGATGGAGCTATTGCCTCAGTCAGGCTCAGTCGGAGGGACGATCTGATTGCGACGACTGCGGATGTGAGCCGCCGAGCGTGGCCCCTTCTTCATCTGCGTGAGGCCTGGAGCGACCGCTCAAAGATGTGCGACGACTGCGCAGCGCCGTGCTGGAAGAGGTCAAGCCCCAAAGCGGTTCAGTCTGTGCGTGTTCTTCCCGCGGGGCATCAACGTCTTCGGCCTGCGTTGGTTCTACAGGAGGGTGCGAGGCTGCGCCGCTACTGGAAGCGGCCTCGATACCGCCGGAGAGTTTCATGATGCCACCTCCTGCGTCTTATCGACCTGCGTCGCCAGCGCGTCCAACACGACACGGGCAACCACCTGCCCGCGGTCCAGTGCAGCGGCCACCTCTTCAGGCGTGCGCACCAGCAACAGGGGGCAGACGCAGAGCAGGCCGAGATCCGAGAGCGTGAGCCGCCAGCCATACTCGGTCAGCAGTTGCTCCTGCAGCGACAGCAGCATCACCACCTCCTCGCCTCCAAGCTCACGTGCCGCCAGAGGCAAGATCACTTCCGGGAAGGCCATCAGTTCGCCCGGCTGCCCCTGCGTGTGGACGCGGCACAGCATGCCGGCAGGGCCCAGAATGGTTTCGCCTTCGCCGAGCCGCTGCGCAAGCTCACCAGGTAACCCAAGGCATGCGCTCAGGCCGATAAAAAAAGCGGTAGTCGCTGCTGTTTGATTGTGCGATTCCAAGATCATCTGAAATACTCCTCAAGGAAATTTCAATGGGTTGCGACGCGCCGGCAGGGCGCCGCATATTGTTTTGCCCTGAAATACGCGCCCGAACGAAGCGGGGCGAACCAACCGCCCCATACACGAAGTTGGGCGCATTTAAATTACCTAATTCCACTGTGTTACAAATAATCGTACCTTTGTGCCACTATTGGAAGACCTTCAGGCCGCGCGGGAGAGCTGTGTTGAATAGGACACTGGAAGTGCGTTTTGAACAGTACCGGGAAGTAGTTGCTGCCGCCCTGTCCCATGTGGATCGCAAACAGCCCGCACACTGGTACCTGAAGGGGTTGCTACTGCCTGGAGGGCGCAAGAGCGTGGAGCCCATGGCCGCGCGGGTGCACC
>NZ_JBBYGR010000018.1:0-46353 GCF_038405005.1 Xanthomonas sp. JL1
TGGCGAGGGTTCTTGCCATTGACCCAGCCGAACACCTGGCGCTCCTGCGCCGGCGTCAACGTCCGCGGGCGACCGCTGCCTTTACGCGTCATCAATGCGCCAGCGCCGCCCTCCTGTGCTCGCGCCAGCACTTTGTACGCCCAGCCGCGATGCAGCCCGAACGACGAGGCCACTTCGGCCGGCGATTCGCCTTCGCCCATCCGTTGCAACGCCATCAGGCGCATTTCTTCCAGCACTGCCCGCGATACCAAACGTCCGTCTCTCTTCTTCATGGATGGTTGGACAGCAGACACCGGCATTTGCTCCCTAATTTACTGACTTATGAGTAACGCACAGAAAGTCACTTCTTCTGCAACAAACGCGGCACCTGCGCAGCCGCATGGGTCCAGATCGCAAGCCAGACGCCGAGCTGCGTCATCAAGCCGCGGTGGCGAGCTTCGAACTTGCGGAAATAGCGCCACAATCCACGATGTTTGTGCCACTCCACGAAAAATGGCCGCGCGCGGCTGGAGACGCCGCGCACATGCACTACCTGCAGATCGTTGGCCACCGCAACCAGGGCACCGGCCTGGCGGGCACGCCGGCACAGGTCGAGGTCTTCGGCATGCAGGCGATAACTGCCGTCCCAGCCGTCCAGCCGGTCGAACAGGCTGCGCTGCATGAGCATCAACGCGCCGGAGATGGCGTCTACCGGCTGCAGGGCCCGCGACGGGTCGGCCGGCACCGTCAGATTGGCGGCAGCACGCGGCGCGCGCAGCATCGCCGCAAAATCCGGGTCGCGGCGGCGCACAGCCATATCCGGACGCCCTTGCTCATCCACCTGCTCCACTCCCAGCAGTACCGCCGGATGCCCCGCTGCGCGGTCGCATAGCTGCAGCAAGGTGTCGCGCGCGACCATCAAGTCGGGGTTGATAAAGACCAGCCAGGGCGCCTGCGAGTCGCGCGCGCCCTGATTGCACGCAGTGGCGAAACCGGGGTTATCGGGGTTGGCGATGAAATGCAGCCGCGCATCGGCCAGGGCATGACGCTGCACGACTTCCAGGGTGTCGTCGCTGGAAGCGTTGTCGACCACCCGGATCTCGCTGATGCCCTCGGCCGCGCGCAATCGCGACAGGCAGGCATCGATGGTGCTGCTGCTCTGATAGGTGACAACGACGGCGGCGATCTGGACGGCAGTCATCCGCCCATTATCCGGTGCCGGAGCGGCGCAGCGCCATCTCAAGTTCGCAGCTGCAAGCTACGCATCAGGCGTTGTCGCGGCTGCATTGCGTTGATATTCCCGGGCGGGCTGGACATTGCGCCACGCTCCTGCTTGCAGGCAGTCACTCGCGCCGTATGCGCTTGGCGGCATGGCGACCCATGCTGGCAAAGCGCATACTGCGCGTCGGGAGCCGCCGTGCGGTCTCCGTTTACGACATTTTGAGCGACCTGCAAAACGACTGCGCAGCCACCAGGCGGGCGCGGGCGGCACTCGATGCATGTAACGCGCGTACATCCGCTTCAGAGCACACCGCCCACACCCATCTGATCGCCAGTTGTTTTGCCAATCGCTTTTGGTGCACTCCCACACCTGATTGTTGAGATGACGGCTAGCGATCTTTCGGTTTCGCGCTGCCTTTTCATTCCCTGCATCGCCGCTGCCTGATGGCGGATGCGATGCGACGACGGCCTGGCAGCGCCGTTCTTGTCATTGCCGGCGCGAGTGCCGGGTCCGCCGCTTCGCCCCCTTTCCATTGGTCTATACCACTCACCGGGGCAGAGCGATCCGTGGGTCTGTCAGGAATCAGGCCATGAACGTGCCGCATCAGGTGCATGGCATGAGCCTGGAACTGGCGCTGCCGGACTGGCCGGTGCTCACCACCGATGAAATCCATCGCGTGCTGCATGGGTGTGCAGCCGCAGGCCGGCTCATTGCGGTGCGATGGCAGAGCGCGCGCCCGTTCTCGGCAGCAGCTTGCGTGGACGCTGAAAGCGGCCCGGTCATCGTCAAACGCCACCATCGCAGCGTGCGCAGCGTCGCCGCGCTGCGCGAGGAACACAACTTTATTGCCCATCTGCGCTGGGCCGGCGCGCCAGTGGCGGAGGTGCTGCACGACGCCCAGGGCTGCACCGCACTGACGTACGACGAGTGGGTGTACGAAGTGCAGCGCGTCGGCGCCGGGCGCGACCTCTACCGCGATGCATTGTCGTGGACACCGTTCACCGACGTGGCACATGCGCGGGCGGCCGGCGCTGCGTTGGCGCAACTGCACAGCGCCGCCCAGGGCTTCGATGCGCCGGTGCGCTCCACCAGCGTGCTGGTCGCCAACCTGCGGCTGTTTGCGCAGGCGGACCCGCTGCAGGCGTTGCACGATGCATTGCCAACGCGGCCGCACCTGGCAGCCGCCTTGCAATACCGCCCCTGGCAACACGATCTCGCCACCCATCTGCTGCCCTGGCATGCGCGCGCGTGGCCGCTGCTGTCTGCGCCGGGCGCGCTACCGCCGCTGTGGACGCATGGCGATTGGCACGCGTCCAACCTGCTGTGGGACACCGACGACGGGCACACCCGCGTCAGCGCCATCTTCGATTTCGGGTTGAGCGATTGCAGCAGCGCACTGTTCGATCTGGCGACCGCCATCGAGCGCAACCTCATCCCCTGGCTGCGCCTGGACACCGGCGCACGCGCGCAGGCCGAACTGGCACAGCTCGACGCGCTACTGGATGGCTATGCGCAGCATCGTCCACTGGATGCCAACCAGTTGCGCCGCCTGGCCGCACTGCTGCCGATCGTGCATGCCGACTTCGCCTTGAGCGAAATCGAATATTTCGCCGGCATCACACGTTCGCCCACCAACGCCGACATCGCCTATCACCGCTATTTGCTCGGCCATGCGGACTGGTTTACCAGCGCCGATGGCCAGCACCTGCTTGAGCATCTGCACGCGCGTGCGCGCCGGCTGCCGTGAGCGCCCTCATTTCTCTTTCCTGTCGAGCGTTGTCAATGTCTGCGACCTTCCCCCTGCTCTCCCGCTGCCCGCTCGCGCTGGTATTGGCGTTGTGCTGCACCCCTGCACTGGCGCAGCAGCAACCCGACGCCAATGCCGTCGAACTGGATGCGGTCAACGTGCGTGGCGAGCGCGTCGAGACCAGCACGGCATTGAGCGGATTCGGCGCAACCCGGCTGCTGGACGCACCCGCGTCGATCGCGCTCATCGATCGTCAGCAATTGCTCGATCGTCAGGCACGCGTGCTCAGTGAAGTCCTGCGTGCCGATGCTTCCGCTGGCGATGCGTATGCGCCCATTGGCTATTACGAAAACTTCGTGGTGCGCGGCTATTCGCTCAATGCCGCCAACAGCTACCGTATCAACGGCATGAGCGCGGTGGGCGAACAATCGATCGCGTTGGAAAACAAACAGCAGGTGCAACTCCTCAAGGGTCTGGCCGGGTTGCAGTCGGGCGTCAACGAACCGGCCGGGCTGATCGACTACCGCACCAAGCGGCCCGAGCACGTGCGCAGCGTGACCCTGGGCACCGACGAACAAGGCTCACGCTATCTCGCCGCCGATCTGGGCGACTGGTTCGGTGCCGAACGCACGCTGGGCGTGCGCATCAACGCCGCACGCGAAGACATCGACAGCGATGTCGATCATGCCGACGGCTACCGCAATTTCCTGTCGCTGGCCGGCGACTGGAAGATCACCCCGCAAGCGCTGTTGCAGCTGGACGTGGAATATCAGCATCGGCAACAGCGCTCGGTGCCGGGCTATCAACTGCTGGGTGGCACGCAGGTGCCGCGTGATATCGATGTGCATCGCCTGCTCGGCTACCAGCCGTGGGCACGTCCGGTGGAAATGGATTCGCTCAACGCGCAGTTCCGGTACGCCTACCAGTTCAACGACGACTGGCGCGCCACTGCCGACGCATCGCGCAGCCGCTCGACGATCAACGACTTCTCTGCGTTCGCCTGGGGCTGTTATGGCGCGGCAAGCTGCGCCGACTTCGCCACGCCGAACTTCTTCAGCGCGCAGGGCGAGTACGACGTCTACGATTACCGCAGCCCCGACGACACCCGCGTGCACAATCAACTGCGTGCCACGCTGGAAGGCCGTGTCGCTACCGGCGCGCTGGAACATCGCCTGAGCGTCGGCGGCGAATGGTTGCGCCGCACCATCGACCGTTTTGGCTCAGTCAACGCATTCGTCGGCAGCGGCAGCATCGACCGCGACCCGGAGGTGTTTGCGCAGACCGATGTGCCGCTGGCCCCAAAGCAGCGCCGACTGGATAGCCGCCAGCGCGCGCTCGTGTTGGCCGACCGCATCGGCCTGGGTGCGCAATGGGAACTGTCGCTTGGCGGGCGCTACGTGCAACTGGACGAACGCAGCTTCGATCGCGACGGCCTGCTGGAACGACGCATGCGCAAAGACACGGTGCTGCCGCAGGCGGCGCTGCTGTTCAAGCCGCAGCAGAACGTGTCGCTGTATGCCAGCTACGCCAAGAGCCTGGCGGCCGGCGGCACGGCGCCGTGGTTTGCCGATAACGCCGACGAGATCCTGCCGCCCACCAATGCATATCAGCTGGAAACCGGCGCAAAGATCGACCTGCAGAGCCTGCGCCTGGGCGCGGCATTGTTCGACATCCGTCAGGCCTATCAGTTCACCCAACCGCAGGCCGATGGCGGTCTGCTCTATGTGCAGCAGGGCCGCCTGCACAACCGCGGCCTGGAGCTGTCTGCCGACGGTGCAGCGACCCGGCAGCTGCGTCTGTTCGCCAGCATCGCAGCAATCCGCGCGCGTGCAGAAGACACCGACATTGCCGAGTATGAGGGCCATCAGGCGATCAACGTGCCCAAGCTGCGCGCCAGCGTGCAGGCCGATTACAGCGTGCCCGGCGTCGATGGACTGGCGCTGCTGGCCGGCGTGCAATACAGCGGGCGCAAGTTCGCCGACCGCCTCGGCAACGCCAGCGTGCCGGCCTACGCCGTGGCCAATCTGGGTGCGCGCTACGCCACGGCGCTGGGCGGGCTGGCGACCACCTGGCGTTTGAACGTGGACAACGTGTTCGATAAGCGCTATTGGCGCGATTCCGGCGAATATCAGGGCGATGCGTATCTGTTCCCCGGTGCGCCGCGCACTGCGCGGCTGACCGTGCAGGTGGATTTCTAGATCGCCATGGCATGCACTCGCTACATGCCTTCCCGTGCCTGCGCGGGAAGAACGCGCAAGTGATGCGCTGCTTGGCAGCGTCGGCCGCCGACGCATCCGCAAGATGCTGTGATCAGCGGCTTGTCACCTGCCTTGCTGGCATGTTGCGCGCCGTGCGTTTGCTGCACGCAGCATCCGGGTTCGAAGGGCGGCTACCAGGACCTAGCAAGCATTCGTCAGGCGGGTATGAACGGCGCTGCGGAACCGGAGTTTTTGCGAGATGTACGCCACACCGCGCACTGGACGCCCCTGCATGGCGACTGCGCAGTGGTTTTGTTAGCCGCCCTAAGTTGTCTTACGCATCTCCACCATAATCCACACCGCACCAGATCCCGTATGTCGCTGCTCGAATCCATCGCCGTCGCGATCAACCTGCTGGGCGTGTGGCTGACCGCGCGGCGCATTCGCTGGTGCTGGCCGGTGGGCATCGTGGCGGTGGCGTTGTACGCGTGGCTGTTCTATCAGTGGAAGCTGTACTCGGACATGCTGCTGCAAGGGGTCTATGTGCTGACCCAGCTCTACGGATGGTGGCACTGGCAACGCGGAAGCCCTGCAGACACGCGCATCCGCCCGCTGCCGATGCCGGTGATGGAATGCTGGCTCTCGCTGTGCATCGGCGCCGCGTTCGCTGCGTCACTCGGCGCCTACATGCATTACCGCACCGATGCGGCGCTGCCGTGGCTGGATGCGGCGCTTGCCAGTTTCAGCCTGGTGGCCAGCCTGTGGGCAGCACGCAAGCGTATCGCCAACTGGGTGTTGTGGATCGTACTCGACTGCGTTTATGTCGGCGTCTTCATCAGCAAGGGGCTGCACCCTACTGCCGCGCTCTACGCCGGCTTCGTGGCGCTTGCGGTGTACGGCTGGCGCAGCTGGAAAACCCAACAGAACCCGAACCTGGCTAGCGCACGCTGAGCCAGGCGCGTTTTGTGCACGCGTTCTTCTTTACCATCGCAACATGCACGCCTTCCACCTCATGGCATTGCCTAGATCCCGCGCCTTCCATCAACGGTTCGCCGCATGAGCGTGTCGCGCCAGCACACCATCACCGAAGCGATCTCCGCACAGATTGCAGCAGGCGAATGGGGTCAGGATCAACGCTTGCCGGTGGAACGCGCATTGGCCGAGCGGTTCGGCTGCACCCGCATCACGCTGCGCGAAGCCTTGCAACAACTTGAAGCCGAAGGCCGCATCTACCGCGAGAATCGTCGCGGCTGGTTCGTCAGCGCGTCGCGCGTGCGCTACGACCCCACCAGCATCGCCGGTTTCATGCAGTACGTGGCCGCGCAAGGGCGCAAGCCGCGCACCGAATTATTGAGCGCTACCAGACAGGTCGCGGGCGCTGCCTACGCTGCGGCATTGCGATTGGATAGCCCGTACGACGAGGTTTTCGTGCTGCAACGTCGGCGTTGGATCGATCGTCGCGCCGTGCTGCTGGAAACCAATGTGGTGCTCGCGGCCTGGGCGCCGGGCCTGCTCGAACACGATCTGGCCGGGTCGCTGTCGACGGTGTTCAACCAGCAACTCGGCCTGTTTCTCAGCCGCGCGCAACTGTCGATGCACCCGGCCGGTTTGGACGCAGCACAGGCGATGCTGCTGCAGTCCGCTCCCGGCACGCCGTGCTTCCGTCTGCAGCGGATCAGCTTTGCCGAAGATGGCCGCGCGGTGGAACTGGATATCGAATCCTGGCGTCATGACGCAGTGGATGTGGTGGTGCGGACAGAGGCACCGACGCGGTCGGCGCTGTAGCGACGGGAATCGGGAATCGGGAATCGGGAATCGGGAATCGATTAAGAGCATGCCTCGCCGTCATCTTGGTTGCGGGTGCGGCGCCTCATTACAGACTCATTGCAACTGTCGCGATGGATGCGGGTGGTGTGCTCGGAGCAGAGCGCACAGGTGGCACCTGCAGTGGCTGGCAGCGGCTGCACACGGATGCCGACTGTGCGGTGGTGTTTCGGTCGCTTGATCAAGTGCATCACTGTGTCGATCCGAGGACCCTGCGAAGCACGGTCGCGAGACGACCAAGAGCCGCTAACAACAAGACGTGGCGGGCAGCCGTCAGGTGGCCGTAGCCGGCGCACGGGAAACCGCAGTGGACGAGTGGTGTACGCCGCACAACGCACCGGGCGCAAACATCTGGCTGTGCGCGAAATTGCGTTGTCAGCTGCTCTACGCGTCGAACAACGCGCGTTGCGGATCCGGTGGCGGCAGGTCGGCCAGTAAGTGGGTCAGCTGATCGCGCTGCGCACGCAGCGGGTCGTGCATCAGGAAGTTGGCCAAACGGGCATGCCAGGCCGGCCAGCGGGTAGCCAAGGCATCCATGTCGCCATCGGCCGGGCGGCCCTCGTGTGGCGAGGCGACGAAAGCGGTACCGCACAACACATTGCGCCAGCCCAGCCCGCCCATGCGCAGACTCAAATCCACCAGCGCGGCGTACCACGAACCATAGCTGCTGGCATCCAGGCCGCCGGCCTTGCGCCGTGCAGCGCCACGCAACAGCACCGCGTGCCCGATCGCCGATGGAAGTTCCGGATGCAGCGGCGGCATTGCGGCACAGGCAGCGGCAAGCCGCTCCGTTGCATCCGGCATGGGGTTGAGTTCGCCCAGCCGCGGCCAGCTGCAGGCTTCGCCCACATTGCTCCAAGGCGTGGCGGTGGCAATCGCGGCGTCGCGTGCGAAACATGCGGTCAGTTGCTGCAACCACCCAGGCAACGGGCGGGCATCCACTCCGAGCACCACCACGTCGGCATCGCCGCAAGCGATGAGCATTTCGTCCAGATGCGCGACCTCGCCCAGCATGCGCTGGCGACGGGTGTGATGCGCCTGCAATTGCGTGCGCACCAGCCAATGCTCGATTACTGCGCGCCCACGCGGGCCAGCTTGCGCATCGTCGGCCAGCCATACCCGCGTGCCTGCGGGTGTGGCGGCATCCAACGCCCCCAGACATGCATCCAACGCCTCCTCGTCGGTGCCGACCGGCACCAACACGACCGGCAGCGCTGCACTCATTGCGGTTTCTGGCTGGGCTTCAGCGGCTCCATGGCCTTGAATTTCTGACCATATTCGTCGGTGAGATTGCGCGCTTCCTGCGGGTTGCGCACGATCGAGGGAGTGATCAGCACGATGACTTCGCGGCGGGCGCTGTTACGGCTCTTGGATCCAAACAGCGCGCCAACAACCGGTAGCTTGCTCAGGAAGGGAATTCCGTTACTGCCATCACTGGTCGTATCGTCGATCAGACCGGCCAACATGATCGTATCGCCGCTCTGCACGGCAGCTTCCGTCTTTACACGGCGCGTATTGATATCAACGTTACAAGCGGCGGCATTGACCGTCGCAGTAGCCGAAGTACAGGCAGCGGGACGATCACCAGGACTACTGACTTCCTGCACGATATCCAAGAACACCATGCCGTCCTTGGTCACACGCGGACGCACTTTCAGGATTACGCCAGTGTCGATGTACTGCACCGAGGAAAAGCTGCTGTCGCTTCCGAGACCGGTATTGATAGACGTCGAATTGATCGCAATACGTGAGCCAACATTCAGCGTTGCCTCGGCGTTGTTGCGTACAAAAACAGAAGGCGTTTGCAGAAGACGCACATTAGTCACCTCATCAAGTGCATGGATGATCGAGGCCGCATTCTTGCCCAAGAACGTCCACTGAGCGCCTTTTTCACCGGTGATTTTCCCAGCGATATCTCCCCAAATGTTTCTCCCTGCTGCGCTTGCCAAGCCGGCACCAGCGCCAATGCCGGTGCTATTGGCGGCCGAATCCGCTGCAGCATTCACCGAGTTCTCGAAGTACCAATTCACACCATACTGCAGCTTGCCAGTCAAATTCACCTCGGCCACCTGCGCTTCGATATGCACCTGCATCGGCATCACGTCGAGCTTTTCGATGACATCGCGGATCGAGCTCCAGGCCTGCGGCGTGGAGCGCACCAGCAAGGTATTGGTCTCGGCCACCGCCGATACACCCACCTTGTCGCCGGCCACATCCAGCGTCACCGCGCCGTTGCCATTGCTGCGCGGCGACAGCTGCAGGCTGCCGTTACCCAGACCACCACTGCTGCTGCCACCTCCACTGCTGCCGAAGCTGCTGCCCGACGAGCTGCCATCGCCGCTGTCGCCGATGCTGCCGCCGGTCATGCCGGAGCTGCCACCCATGCTGCTGTCGCGATTGCCGAGCGCGCCGCCAAGCACGCTGGTTTCCGACCCTGGCACCAGCGATGCATTGGAATCGCCGCCGCTGCTGTGGCCGCCGAACACTTCCGACAGACGATCCGCCAGGTCCTTGGCCTTGATGTACTTCAACTCGTACGAAAACAGCCGTACCCCGCCGCCGGCACTGTCGATACGGTCCAGCCACTGCTGGATCTGGTCCAGGTAGCGCGGCTGCGGAGTAATCACCAGCAAGGCATTGGCGTTTTCCAGCGGCATGAAGCGGAACATGCCGGCGCTGGGGGTCTTGCTCTGCTCGCCGAATACCTTCTCCAGATCGGCGCTGACCTTTTCGGCCTTGCCGGACTGGATCGGGAACACGCCCACCGACATGCCCGACAACCAGTCCACGTCGAAGATCTGCACGGTGCGCAGGTAGTTTTCCAGCTCGGCGCGGGTACCGCCCAGGGTGATCACGTTGCGCGCCGGGTCGGTACCGACGATGGCATTCGGGCGCGCATAGGGCTCGAGCACCTTCTTCATTTCGCTGGCCGAGATGTACTTCAGCGGCACCACGCGTACCTCGAAACCGCGCGCGGCCGAGGGCGAGGCGGTGCTGGGCGCGACGGTGCCGGCCAATGCCTGGTCGGCCGGCACGATGTTGTAGCGGCCACCGCTGAACACCATGCGGGCATTGTTCCAGCCCAGCACCATCTCCAGCAGGTTCAGCGCCTGCGCGGGCGAGACCGGATTGGGCGTGGCCAGGGTCACGGTGCCCTGCACGCCGGGCGCGATGACGTAGTTCTGACCAAGCATGTCGCCCAGGATGGCCTTGACCACGGCCTGCACCGATTCGCCTTCGAAATTGAAGGTAGCGCTGCCGCTGCTGGCCATGCCCAGCGTGGGCGCCGGCGCGGACGCGGCGCTCTGGTTGATCATGGTGCCGCTGCCGCGCCGGATCACCGGGCTGGGCTTGGCGCTGGCCTTACCGTCGGCACTCTGCTCGGCGGTGGTTTGAGTGGCGCCGGCAGCGCCGACGTTCGGATCCAAGCGCGCGTCGCGGCGCACGTCCGGCGGCGGAGTGGTGGCGCAACCGGCCAGCAGGCCAATCAGCAGGGATACGGGAAACAGGCGCGGCGTCATGCGTTCACTCATTGGGTCTGACCGGGGGGAGAGCCGCTCTGGCGCTGCTGTTGCAGCTGGCGGCGTCGGGCTTCGATGCGTTCGCGGATGGCACGCATCTGATCGTCGGAGGGGCGTGGAGCTTCCTGCGCGCCATCGCTACGCTGCGGCTGCACGGTTGGCAGTGCCTGCCAGCCGGGCTGTTGCACCGGCGGCACGGATTGCGGTTGCGGTTGCGGTTGCGGTTGTTGCTGTTGCGGCGGCGGCACGGCAACTGCCGCAGCGTCGGGAGACGGCACCGGCGCAGTCGCAGTACCGGCACCACGTGCGGCGGCATTGGCAGTGGGCGGCTGCCCGCCCTGGCCGTTGAACACGTGCAATTCCAGCGTTTGCGTGCCGCTGGGGCCTTCGATGGTGGCGCTACGCGGCTGCAAGGCGAGCAGGCGCCAGCCTTTGACCGCATCACCGCCCAGTTGCACGCGCACCGAATCCTGTGGGTCCAGGCTCAACGTCGCCATCTTGAAGGTATCGGTCAGCAGCACGCCGGTCAGGCGCACTGTCGAAGCAGCGCCGCTGCCGTCGTTGCCGGACAGGAAGAACGGATGCGGCAGGCGGTCTTCGGCGAACGCCGGATGCGCGGCGATTTCCGAATATTTTTCGAACGCGCCCAGGCGCTCCGGTGCCGGTGCCGGTAACGTGGGCAGGCGCTGCACCAAGGCCGGGTCGTCGGGCAGCAGCTCGACGCGCTTGCCCAGGCCGGCAACGGCCAGCGCGCACACCAGCATCGCCCACCCGACCACGGTGGCCAGCAACCAGGTGCGCAGGCCGATCATGTCAAGGCGCATTGCTGGCCTCCGCGGCGTTGGGAGCGGCAGGTGCGGTTTCGTTATTCAGCGGTGCGGCGCTGGCGCCCGGGCGCAGATAACCGGCCAGTTCGAAGGCAATATCCAGACCATTGCCGCTTTCGTTCGGCGAGAGCTGGTAGCGCTGCGCCATCACGTTGAGGTTGTCCACGAACAACCGCGGCGTGCCGTTTTCCAGGCTGTACAGCACCGAAGCCAGTTCTGGCGTGCCGCAGCGCAAACGCACTTGCACCGCCACGCGGGTGAAGCGGTTCTTGCTCTCGGGCTGCAGCGGCGAACGGTTGCTGATGGCGCAACTGCGGTTACCGGGGCTGGCTTCCACAACCGCGCGCTCGAGGCGCTGCACCAGCCCAGCGGAGGCGAGTTCGGCCGAGGTTTCCGGCAAAAAGCCTGGGCGGCTTTCCAGCGTCTGACGCGCCTGCCGCAGCCGCTTGCTGACTTCCGTTGCCTGCTGCAGCTGCACACGCACGCGCAGTTCGCGCTCGCGTAGCGCTTGCAGGTCGTCCTGCACCGCAATCATCGGTTGCGTGAACCACGGGTGCACCAGCACCAGGTAGGCCACGCCGAGCACCAGCAACAGCAGGCCCAAAGCGATCCAGCGATCGCGCTTAACGCTGCGTGGCATCGGCCGCCTCCTTCGCATCGGGGCCGGCAAGTTCGGCGGTGATGGTGAAGCGGTCGACGTTACGGCCGGCATCGCTCTGCAGCACGCCGGTCAGCGATGGCGTGCGCCACAGCGGCGAGCCTTCCAGACGACGCACCAGCGAAGAAGCTTCATTGCTCAATCCGATCAACTGCAATTGCCCGCCTTCGACTGAAAATTTTTCCAGATAGGTGCCACCGGGCAAACGCCGGCTCAGTTCGTCCCAGATCTCCACCGAGGTCGGGCGGGTCGCGCGTTGTTGCTGGAAGAACCGCGCGCCTTCAACCAGATCCATCAATTGCTGGCGTTCGGCAGCGACCTGGCGCGCGCGCGCGGCGTTGGCCTGCACCTTGGCGCGCAGATCGTCGGCGGCCTGGCGGCGATTGTCGAGCAGCAGCCAGCCGGCCACCGCCAGCAAGACCAGCGCTGAAGCGGCAAGCAGCAGATTCCAGCGCTGCATCGGGTCGCTGCGGCGCAGGCGGCGTGCCGGCGGCAGCAGGTTCACACCAAGTGGCAGGCCTTTCGCATCGGTGACATCGATGCCCGACAGCGCGCTGTTCCATGCGTCCGGCACACCGGCCGGGCCATCGATCATGCGCCGCGGCACCACCACCAGTTCGGCATCGAACTGGCCGTCTTCGCGCACGTCAAGCACGCGCGCATCGAAATACACCTGGTCGGCGGTGAACGGGGTTTGCCGATCGATCTCGAAACGCGCCACATCCTGCAACCGCGCCGCGGCCGCGGCAGGCAGGCGCAATGGCCGGCGCAGCGCGTGCGCGGCCGGCAACAGCCAATGCCGCGGCAGGCTTTCCAGCGCAGTCGGCAGCAAGCTATTCACTTCCTGCGGATGGACCGGCCACGGCAGACTGGCGACGCTGTCGCAGCTATGGTCGCGCTGGCGCAGCAACTGCAGCGCGTCGCCGTCCTGTTGCAACAACAGGCGTGCCTGCGACAAACCCAATTGCCATTGCCACCGCTGCGGCAGCCAGGCCAGCAGCGATTGTTGCCACCAACGCCAGAACCCTCCGGCTCCCGGCATGGCGCGTACGCCGATACGACCCAAGGTATCCCGCCATGCGGTCATTGCACTGCTGCTCCCTCTTCCCAACGCAACACGGTATAGGCCGACCCTGGTAATGCGGACGCGCCGGTCGACACCAACGCCCGCAACACAGCCTCGCGTCCCTGACTCAGTCGCGCCCGGCTCTCGATACTATAAGTGCCCGAGCCACCGATCGTCGCGTCGCTGCCCGGCAAACCCAGCGGCGCGTCACGCTGGGCCAGCAGTTGCTGCGCGTCCAGCCCCATCGCGGTGAGCACCGGGGCCGGCGCAAAACGCGCTTCAGGCCGCGAACGACCGCTGTACAGCGTGACGTTGGGCAACAGCTTGCGATACAGCTCGCCATCGATGCCCAGCACCAGGCGCAGTTCGCCCAGCGTTTCGAATGGGCTGTCTTTTGCGCCATACGGCAGACCGGCATCGGCGTAATCGCGATCTTCTGCGCCACCGCCGGGCTGGCTCAATGAATCGGTATCGCGCCAATCGACAATGGCACCGGCAATCCGGGTGGCGCTGGACTGGTCGCCACCGACCGCGCGCACCAGACCGGCCAGCAAGCCGGGCTCGGCCATGTTCAGATCCACCTTGCCGCTTTCATCGGTGATACGAATCTCCACGCTGGCATCGTCCATTTGCCAGCGATAGCGCCGGCCGTCTGGACGCCAGCGTGCCTGGGTGTCGGCGTCTTGCAAGCGAAACAATGCGTATTCCAGGCCAGCGCGCGCGTATTCCTGCGCCTGCGCGCCGTTGCGCAGCATGCTGCCCTGCAGTGCTTCCACGCGTGCAGTGAGCGCGAACGCACCGATCATCGCGGTGAGCAACGCGATCAACCACAACACCAGCACCAGCGCGGCACCGCGCGCGCGGCTCATTGCCCGGCCCCCGGGTTGCTGGATTGCGGCAACGCCACCACCATCGGCGGCCATGCGGCATCGTCACTGCGGATCTCGATGCGCACCATCAACGGCAAGCGGTCGTGCCATTCCCACTGCGGCAGCCACGCGCTCAGCCGGCTGGTTTGGGGATCCATACCGCGATAACGGAAATTCACCTGTTGCACGCCTTCGGCAAGTTTTTCCGGCGGCAGCGGGCTACTCTCTTCGATCGTCTTGCCGGATTGCAGCATGGTCAACGCAATCAGCAGGTTGCGCTGATCGCCATCGCCGGCCACCGACAGGTCGTGCAGATACGGCCCGCCGCGGCCAAGATAATCCGGTACGTCTGCGGCAAAGCGCAGGCGCTGCGGCTCGCCGATGAACAGGATCGGCTGCTGGCTTTGCGTATCGATGCCCATGGCGATCGGCAATGCCGCAGCCAAGCGCTGCCGCAGGAATTCTTCCACCGCACGCACCCGCTCGCTGCGTTGTGCGATCGCTTCGCCGCGCTGACTCACCGCACTGGCCGAGCGCAAGGTGGCAAACGCCAACGCCAGCCCACCGACCAACAACATCGTGGCCAGCAACACTTCGATCAAGGTGAAGCCCGCGCTGCGCGAACGGCTCATGACGGGTTGCCCTGCGCGCTGGCGGCCACCAGCCGCAAGGTGCGCCATTGCAGCATCTGATTGGGCTGCTCGCCCCAACGCACGACCAAGGTCAGTTGCAGCAGACGATGCGCGCCGGGCGATAGCGGCGCCTGCAGGTTGCGCCGCGGTTCGTCGTAAGGGCGCACATCCATCGACCAGCGAAAGTGGCCGTTCTCGAAGGTGCCTTGTTGCTGCGCGGGCTCCAGCGGCTTTTCGATGCCTTGCACCGCCAGCAGCGATTGCGCGTGCAACGTGGCGCGCGTGCTTTCATCGGCTGCGCGCACCTGGCGTGCGGCGCCGGACAACGACCCCAGCAACAGGCTCAATGCCAAGGCCAACAACGCAAAGGCGACGATCACTTCGATCAAGGTGTAACCGCGCTGACACTTCATGGCGATGGCGTCCGCAAGGGGCCCGAACGCACCTCGCCGGTGATCCAGCCCACGTCGACACGCCATCTGGCGTCCTTGACCTGCAAATCGATGCGCCCGCCGGTAGATGCGCCATCCGGGAAAAACTGGATCGCGCCCTGATCCTGCCGCGACTGCACCTGGCGCGCGCCAGTGAACCGGATCTCCAGCGACGGCGGCAGATCGCCATGATGGCCGCCGGGTGCTTCCCAGCGACGCTGCTGCGGGTCGATCAAGAACCGCTGCGGCGTGCCGGTGGCAATCGCCTGGGTGCGCGTATAGCGCAGTTGCGAGGCGATCGCCTTGCCGGCGGTGCGCAGGCGCATGCCGTCGATGCCGCCGTTCAGTGCCGCAGCGGCGAGCACGCCGGCCATTGCGATCAACGCGATGACCAGCAGCATCTCCAGCAACGAGGTGCCACGCGTGCGTGCCCGACCAGGGCCGCCCCCTCCATGCGGATGAAACAACGGCTGACACGCAACGCGCATGACGAGAGCTTATTGGTACTTGATGTCTGCGTCGTAACTGCTGCCACCGGGCTTGCCGTCCTTGCCCAGGCTCATCAGGTCGAACGGCTGACCGTCGCCGGGCACGCGGTATTCGATGGCGTGGCCCCATGGGTCGTTGAGTTCGGCCGGCTTGGCGTAAGGCCCCAACCAACCGCTGCTGTCGCCGGGCTGGGTGACCAGGTCATCGAGCTTGCTCGGCAACTTGCCGGTATCGAGCTGAAAATTCTCGATCTTGCCGGCCAGGGTCTGGATCTGCGACTTGGCCAAATTGGCCTTGCCGCGATCGGCGCCGCCGAGCACGCGACTGCCGACCAGCGTGAGGACCGCACCGATCAGCACGATGACGATGATGATTTCCAGCAAGCTCATGCCGGCCTGGCCTGCGCGCGACGGACTGCGGGTAATGGAACGCTTGATCATGAACGATTTCCTTGCACGTCGATGAAGGATGCCGCCGCCAACAAATGACACGGCGACCATTGCAATGGTTCCCGCATGGGTGTCGTGCGGTCACCGGAACGTTGTGGTGAATACGCTGCCCGGTCAAGACGACTGGCACAGCGCCGCGCGCGCTTGGCCGTTGGGCCCGGCGCGCGCGCAGGAGATGCAGTGTACGAGCGGTCCAGGCCGATTCCGAGCGCCGGCTGCGTTCGCCTGATGGCTGCACCGGTGCAGTGACCTCCGCTCTCAGCCGATTGCATTGGTGAGGTCATACAGCGGGACGAGTACTGAAATGATGACAAGCCCCACCACCGAGGCCAGCACCAGCGTGATGAACGGCACCAGCGCAGCCAGTGCGCGGTCGATGGCCTGCGCGGTTTCCAGCTCGAAGGTGTCGGCGGTCTTGAGCAGCATCGTATCCAGTGCGCCGGATTCTTCGCCCACCTGAATCATCTGCAGCGCCAGTCGCGGAAAGCGCTTGCCGCGTGCCAGCGACATCGACAGGCCATGGCCGTTCTTGACGTCGTCGGCCGCGTTAGCGACATCCTCCACCAACGCCAGATTGGACATCACATTACGCGCGATGCCGATCGCCGCCAGCAGCGGCACGCCATTGCGCAGCAAGGTGCCCAACGTGCGTGTCAGGCGTGCGGTTTCCAGCCGCGCGATGAGGCTGCCGACCACTTTCTGGCGCAGCAGCCATTCGTCCAGCGACGCACGGAATGCGGCATTGCGACGCTTGCGATCCAGCCACAGCCCCAGTACGCCCGGCACCACGATCAGCACCAGCCACCAGTCGCGCACCAGCAGGCCAACGCTCAACACCGCCTGGGTAAACCACGGCAGTGCCACATCCAGGCTTTCGTACATCTGCGCAAATTGCGGCACCACATAACCGAGCAGGAACAGCAGCGCGC
Organism: Xanthomonas sp. JL1; assembly: GCF_038405005.1. Taxonomy (NCBI): domain Bacteria; kingdom Pseudomonadati; phylum Pseudomonadota; class Gammaproteobacteria; order Lysobacterales; family Lysobacteraceae; genus Xanthomonas; species Xanthomonas sp. JL1. Next base: position 16,842 of record NZ_JBBYGR010000018.1, read on the forward strand.
AGCCCACCACCGCGAGCAGGATCGCCGGGTAGATCAACGCGTTGATCACCTTGCCCCGGAGCGCACGGCTGCGCTCCAGATAATCGGCCAGCCGTTGCAGCGTGTCCTGCATGCTGCCGCCGGCTTCGCCCGCGCGCACCATGTTGATGTACAGCTTGGAAAACAGCCCGTGCTGGCGCTCGAGTGCGGACGACAATGGCGCACCGCCGCGCACGGTATCGCGCACATCGCCGATCACCCGCCGGCTTTTTTCGTCTTCGGGCAGATCCATCAGAATCGACAGCGCGCGATCCAGCGGCTGCCCGGCCCCGATCAACGTCGCCAGTTGCTGGGTAAATTGCACCAGTGCCGCGTTATCGAACGGCTTCTTGCGCAACAACATGCGCAGCGATGGCGAATCGTTTTCGCCGGTGGCCAGGCGCGTTTCCACCGGCAGATGGCCCTGTTCCTGCAGACGCAACGCCACCTCGGCGTCGCTGGCCGCTTCCATCTGGCCGTCGAGCATTTCGCCGTGCGCGTCCAGGGCTTTGTAGCGGTAGAGAGGCATCAGACGGTGGGGCCGGGAATCGGGAATCGGGACTTGGGAATGGGCAACAGCGCATCGCAGCGCACTGCCGACATCGCGCACGCATCGCTGTCCACGCACAGCGAAGCCGGCGGATTGATGTGCTGGCGGGTCGTTGGTCCGGTGCCTGCAAAGCGCGTTCCTGCCAGCTTACCGATCACGCATCCTCCGTGACGCGCAGGACTTCTTCGATGGTGGTTTCGCCACGCAAGGCCTTGGACAAGCCATCCTCGTACATGGTGCGCATGCCGGCCTGGCGGGCCAGTTGTTCGATCTCGCCCATGCCGGCGCGGCGCATCACCGCGCGGCGCAATTCGTCGTTCATCACCAGGAATTCGACGATGGTGGTGCGGCCCAGATAACCGGTGGGTGCGGTGGCCGAGGGACGCGGCCGATACAGGAAAATCTCGCCCTCGGGCTGCAGACGGCGCAGATTGAAGCGTTCGATCTCTTCGGGCGATGCGGCGTAGCGTTCGGCATTGGCCAGATCGAGTTTGCGCACCAGCCGTTGCGCCAGGATGCCGTTAATGGTGGAGGTGAGCAGGTAATCCTCCACGCCCATGTCGAGCAGACGGGTGATGCCGCCGGCTGCGTTATTGGTGTGCAGCGTGGACAGCACCAAATGGCCGGTGAGCGCGGACTGGATCGCGATGCGCGCGGTTTCCAGATCGCGCATTTCGCCGATCATGATGATGTCCGGATCCTGACGCACGATGCTGCGTAGGGCGTTGGCGAAATCCAGCCCGATCTGCGGCTTGGCCTGGATCTGGTTGATGCCTTCGATCTGGTATTCCACCGGGTCTTCGACGGTGATGATTTTTACGTCGGAGGTGTTGAGCTGGCTCAACGCGGTGTACAGCGTGGTAGTCTTGCCCGAACCGGTGGGACCGGTGACCAGCATGATGCCGTGCGGTTGTTCCAGCACCTTGCGGAACTGCGGCAAAAACGCTTCGGTAAAGCCGAGCTTGTAGAAGTCGAACACCACCGTTTCGCGATCGAGCAGACGCATCACCACGCTTTCGCCATGCGCGGTGGGCACGGTGCTGACGCGCAGATCCAGCTCCTTGCCCTGCACGCGCAACATGATGCGGCCGTCCTGCGGCAGGCGGCGTTCGGCGATATTGAGCTTGGCCATGATCTTGATGCGGCTGATCACTGCGGCAGTGAGCTTGGCCGGCGGGCTTTCGCCTTCCACCAGCACGCCGTCGACGCGGTAACGCACCTTGAGCCGGCTTTCGAACGGCTCGATATGGATGTCGGAGGCACGCAGTTCCACCGCGTGCTGGATCACCAGATTCACCAGCCGGATCACTGGGGCTTCGGAGGCCAGATCGCGCAGCGCTTCGATGTCGTCGCTGCTGTTGGCATCGCCATCGGCGGTTTCGACGATGGTGCCCATCGCACTACGGCCCTGGCCGTACCAGCGCTCGATCAGATCGTCGATTTCCGAGCGCAAGCCAACCTGCAACAGCAGCGTGCAGCCCGTGGCAAGACGCACTGCATCGATGGCGTAATCGTCGTAGGGATCGGCGATCCACAGCTCCAGCCGGCCAGCGCGTTCGCCAACCGGGCAGAGATGAAATTGTTTGAGAAAGCGCAGCGACAGACTCTGCACTTCAGACAGCATTTCCGGCGGGGTGTCGCCAAGCTGGCGTACATCCACCAACGGCAGGCCGAGCACCTCGGCGCACGTTTCTGCATGATCGCGTTCGGACACCAGACCCAGGCGGCCGAGCAAGGTGAGCAAGCCCATGCCGGATTCGGTCTGCAATTGGCGCGCCCGCAGCAGATCGGTGTCTTTCAGACGACGGCGTTCAAGCAGCGCATCGACGATGCGCATTTCCGCATTTCGATGCTCGATAGGATCGACGGCAACCGCGTTCACACTCGTCTCCACTGGTCCGGCGCCGACTGTAGCAGTTTGCCGGGACGATCAACCGCACGCATCTGAATCGCCTTGAAAAGCAATGCCCCCGGTGATTGGCAGGGGGCATCGGCCACACTATTTCGCTACTTACTGTCGTGCAACGAGCGTCAGCTTCGCGTAGCTCGCCGCACAGACCAACTTGATGTAGTATGTGCCAGCCTTGGGTGCAGTGAAACGCACGGTTTCGCTGTTGCCCGGGCGGGTCGACTTGGCGTCGTAGCTGGTCGTGCTGGGCTCGGCCCCAAAGCTGACGTACATCGACACATCGCCGGTGCCGCCGTAGGTGATGAAGCTGAGCAAAGCACCGGCCTTGGCGTCGAAGCGGTACAGCGTGGAGCTGCCGGCGGCGCCGCTCAGTCCAGCCACCGGTGCCTTGTTGGTCAGTTCGATAGCGCTCGGTGCGCAGCTCTGGGTGGCCGGGTCGCACGGCTCTTCCAACACCGCTTTCAACGCGGCCTTGGCATCGACGATGCCGCTACCGATCGGGGTGCTGGCCGGCGGGGTCACCGGGAAGCGACGGCTGGTCTTCTTGAGCAGCGCTTCGACCGCAGCCGGGGTCAGCGGGCCTTTGCCCAGACCGATCGCCGCGCTCTGCACCAACGCCACGACGCCAGCCACGTGCGGGGAGGCCATCGAGGTGCCGCCTAAAGCTATATAGGGATAGCGATCCGAGGTCGGCGGGTGGCACCGGTGTAGCCGGCCTGCCAGATGTAACCGCCCGGATTGCCATCCACGCTACCACCGCCGCCCGGGCCGGACAGGTCGACCTTGCTGCCGTAGTTGGAGTAATAGGTGACGCCGCCGGTGATGCGCGTGGCGCCAACGGTGATGGTGTTATTGCAGCTGGCCGGCGAGTGGTTGGCTGCGTCGTCGCCGTCGTTACCGGCCGCGACCACCACGGTGGTGCCACGCGATACGGCGCCATTGATCGCCAGCTGGGTGGCCGAATCGCAGGGACCGCCGCCGCCCAGGCTTATGTTGATGACTTCAGAGGGTTGGTGTTGGCCGGCACGCCTTCAACGGTGCCGCCGGAAGCCCACACGATCGCATCGGCGATGTCGGAGCTGTAACCGCCGCAACGGCCAACCACGCGCACCGGCAGGATGCTCGCCTTCGGCGCCACGCCAGCCATGCCCAAGCCGTTATTGGTCGCTTCGGCCACGGTGCTAGAGACATGGGTGCCGTGGCAGGTGCTTGCCTGCGCTGTCGACCCGATTTAGCACACGTTGTCGGCCTCCTGCCAGTCGCCGTAATCGAGTGCGCCCGGCACGCGCGCATCGGTAGGACGACGCGAGACTTCAGCGTCGGTGATGAAGTCATAGCCCTGCAGGATGTTGCCGGCGAAATCCGGATGGCCCGGCAGGATGTCGGTATCCAGCACCGCCACCACCACGCCGGCGCCCTGCGACAGATCCCACGCGCCCGGCGCATTGATGCCGCCGTGGGGATTGCTCGGGTGCCACTGGTGCTGCGCGTACAACGGTTCGTTGGGAACAAGGTGCGGGCTCACATCGGCGGCGGCAACGCGCTTGCTGATGTCAATCGGGCGCAGCATGCGGTCGATCTGCACGTCGGCCACGGACGGGTCGTTCTTCAGCTCAACCACCACCTTGTCCACCTGCGCGGCGGTCAGCGTGCTGGACAGCTTGATCAGGTCCGAGCCAATGCCCAGCTTACGCACGTAAATCGCCTTGGCGACGGCAGCGCTGCTACGCGCACTGGTGCTGCCACCAACGCGGCCCACCGCGGCCTGCACGGCGATCAGCTTGCTGCTGCGATCGGTTGCAGCAGCGGTGTTGTCCTTGTAACGCACGATCAACCGGCTACCGAACGCTGCGCCGGCCGGGGCTGCCTGGGTCGGTTCCTTGACCAGCAGTTTGGGGGCGGCAGCGAGGGCGCCAGACGCACCAAAGGCCATCATCAGGATGGCGCCGGTCAGCGGGTTGAGACGGAAATTCTTGTCGATCACGGTGAAGTCGTCTTCGTATTTTTCGTGAATCAGGCTGGGAGCAGCCAGCGCAATCGCTGCGTCCCGCGGTGCCGTGCGCTGCGTCCTTGCCGGCCACCCCTGGTACAGCCATCACTCCATGCGAATCCGTTGGCCGGCCCAGCCACGGTCCTTGCCCGCTCCCTCAGGCTTTACACATCGCGACGGCGCACCTGGCGCCGCCGCGTTGATGCAATTACGCTTACCAGCCGAAACCGGCACCCACGCCAATCGAGCTGTCGCCACTACTGAGCGCGCCGCCCACGGTGACCGTGGCGCGCGGGCTGATGGCGCGCTGGTAGCCCACCGACAATGCGGATTCGCCGTTCTGGAAACCGACACCGGCACCGATGCGGTTCGGCGAAGCGATACCGGCCACGCTGGCGGACATGTTCAACATCGCCGAGCTCATCGCACCCTGGCGGTCCAGACGCCGGTTCTGACGGCGCAGACGATCTTCGATATCGCCCTGATAGCTTTCGAAGCTGTCTGCCATCGCATTGTAGCGGCTGTCGGTGTAGCTATTGGCGGCGGCAACGCCGTTGTCCAACTGGCCCTTGTTGACCGCATCGGTGGCACGCGTACCGGCGGCCACATTGGCTACCTGACGCTCGCCGCCGACGCTTCCCACCGACACCGTATTGGCACGATCGGCAACCGAGCCCTGACCCAGTGCGACAGCACCTTGTGCAGTGGCACGTGCGCCCTGGCCGATCGCGGTGCCGGACGCGGCGGTCACTTGCGCGCCATCGCCCATGGCCACGGCATTGGTGGCCACGGCCGCGATCTGCGTATTGGCACCTACCGCCGTGCTGCCGTCGGCATTGACGCGTGCATTGCTGCCGATTGCGGTGTCGTTGGCGCCATGCGCATACGCGCTGCCACCAATCGCCGTGCCGGTGACGTTGTTGGCCACTGCTGCCGTACCGACCGCCGTGGAGGTGGCTGCCGGCGTGATGCTGCCGACCACGGCGGCGGTGGGTGTGCCCTGCACACCGGCCGTTGCATCGATCGCAGTGCTTGCGACGTTGCTGGACACAGCGCTGACCGCAGTCGCCGCCATTGCCGGTACTGTTGCGGTGCGCAGCGACGCGGTGCGTGCTGCGGTGTTGGCGGGAGTGCCACCACTGCGTGCGTCCAGTTCGGTGACCTTGCTGTCCAACGCAGTCAATGCCGCACCGACGTTGTTGTAGCTTGCACCCTGGATCAAATAGGTCGGCGCCACGAACACACCCTGCGCACCGATCGCCGCACCGCCGCCGAGGAAGCTGGCTGCATTGCTCAACGACTCGAACAACTGGCCGCCGTTGATCGCATCGGTGCTGGCACTGGCAACCGCGCCGGCGCCCACATTGACGATACGGCGCGTGGCCGGGCCACCGCGACCGTTGCCGCTGCCCACCGACACCGTATCGGCATCGTAGGTGCTCGAGCCCGAGCCCAATGCCACCGAATCGGCACCGGTTGCACCGGCATTGGCACCCAGTGCCACGCCGTTGACTGCGCTCTGGCGCACGTACGAGTTGTAGCCCACCGACACCGCATTTTCGCCGATGACGTTGACCTGACGACCGACGCCGGTGCTGTTGATGCCGGTGGCCGATGCATCCACACCGATCAGACTGGCGCCCACCGCCTTGGCGCGGCTACCGCCACCCAAGGCCAGCGTGTTGTCGGCTAGCGCGGCTGCGCTCTGGCCCACCGCAGTGGCATTGACGCCGTCGGCATAGGAATCCCGGCCGATGGCGGTGGTGTAGTCCGCAGTGGCCCAAGCACCGGCACCGAAGGCCGCTGCGCCCTTGCCGGACGCTTGTGTCGGGATCCAGCCGGAGAACGCGCTGCCGCCGACGGCCACGCTCTCTTCGCCGGTGGCTTTGCTGATTTCGCCAATGGCGACCGCGCTGGCACCGGAGGCCTGCGCCGCCAAACCGACGGCGGTGCTGTAATCGCTCGACGCCACCGCGCTGTAGCCCAGCGCCGACGACAAGCGACCGTTGGATTGGCTGAAGCCACCTAAGGCGGTACTGCCGACATTGGAGGCGGTACTGTTGAAACCCTCAGCAATGGCATGAAGGTCGGACGCGACCGCTTTGCTGCCGAGTGCGATGGTGTAGGCCGAAAGCGCCTGCGCGCCCGCACCATTCGCCGTGGCGCCGATATCGCTGGCCACTGCGTTGCTGCCGACCGCGCTGCTGTTGTCGCCCAGTGCCCGCGCGGTGTTACCGAGCGCTGCCGCGCCGATGCCGTCAGCCACTGCGCCGACGCCCACTGCCGTGGCTTTGCGGACCACGGCATGCGCGCCCGCACCCAACGCGGTGGTGCCGGTACCGACGGCCTTGGCGCCCTCGCCTGCAGCCAATGCGTTTTCGCCCTCGACATAGGCACCGACATCTTTTTTGGCGCTGCCACTGGCCTTGAAGTACTTGCCGGTGGTTTGCGCGGTTTCGGCAACGGCGTTGAGCTGATTCAGATTCACCGCGTCGGTACCTTGCGTACCGGCCGCTACATTGGTGATCTGACGCTCGTTACCGGCTGCGCCGACCGACACGGTATTGGCGCGCGTGGCGACCGAGTTGGCGCCCAACGCAACCGAATTGGCGCCACGTGCGGTGCTGAAATACCCCAGCGCCGTGCTCAGTTCACCACTGGCCAAGGATTGCGGGCCCACGGCGGTTGCGCCTTCGCCCGGCGCATACGCGAAGTAGCCCACCGCGGTGGCTTCGGTGCCGGAGGCTTCGCTCAGCGTGCCGACCGCGGTGGCGTAGGTACCCGACGCAATCGCGCCGGCGCCAAGTGCAGTGGAGGCTTCGCCACTGGCCTGGGTCTGCACGAAGAGGCCCAGACCAGGAATCAGATCCACCGGACCGCCGACGGCAGTGCTGCTGGTGCCGCTGGCGCGGGTTTGCGTGCCAACCGCAGTGGCGTAATCGCCCGCCGCATTGGCGACCGCACCGAAAGCAGAGGCCTGCGCACCGGCCGCATACGCACCCACGCCGAACGACGATGCCGCAAAGCCATCGGCCTTGGCGCTGGCGCCAACTGCGGTTCCGCCGACGCCGGCGCTGGTAGCGCCGGTGGTGACCGGCACGCCGCCATTGGTGATCAACGGCTCGCCATCTTCATTCACTGCAGCGCCGCCCACGGCCACGCTGGCCGGGCCATTGGCCTGCGCGTTATGGCCGAAGGCTGCGCTGTTCTGCCCGGACGCCAGCGCATTGGTGCCGACCGCAGTAGCGTTCTCGGCCACCGCATTGGCGCCGGTTCCCAACGCTGTGGTCGCCGTGCCGACGGCATTGGCGCCCTCGCCTGCAGCCAGTGCGCTATCGCCTTCGACATAGGCGCCTACGCTCTCTTCGCCCGGGCTCGCCTTGAAGAACTGCGCGGTGTTTTCAGCAACATCGGCCACGTGGCGCAGCTGCGCCACGTTGACCGCATCGGTGGCATTGACGCCGGCAGTGACATCGGTGATGCGGCGCGTGGCCGGGCCACCGCGGCCGTTGCCACTACCGATGGACACCACGTCGTCTTCGTAGGTGCGCGAGTTTGCGCCGCTCACGCCGGCATTGGCACCAGGTGCCACGCCGTTTTCGCCGCTCTGGCGCACGAAGCTGTTGTGGCCGATGGCTAGGGCGTTTTCGCCGATCGCATTGGTCGGGCGGCCAATCGCACTGCTGTTGACGCCACTGGCGCTGCTGTCGGCGCCGGTGGCCACTGCGCCGGTTGCGCTGGCATGGCTATTGGCGCCGATGGCGGTGGCCTTGCTGGCCGGTGCCGATGCGCCGCGGCCCACTTCCACCGATTGCGCATTGGCGGGAAGCGGCGTGGCGAATCCGGCGCCACCCAGCGCCAGAGCGATGGCGGCAGTCAGTGCCAGGCGATGACGGCGATCGATGAACGAGGCTGACGCAACGGCTCCGGGGCTGTCACCACTAGACAGTTCCGAGGCGACGGCCCACACACCAAGCGATTTGTTCCAGACCTTGCGATAAATCTGATTCATCGGCGCACGATTCCTGAGTTGTTGGACTGATTTTTGGCGAACACCACGCAGCGAAAGGCTTTACAGCCTGCGACTCACCACGGTGATGCGCGCTATGGGCCTTGCGGCGGGACGGCTTGCGCCTGCTCCTTGGTTGGTCGAAAAGTGAACGCCACCCAACCATAGAGCTGAGCAAAGTGTTAACCACCATCATTTCAGGCGTCAAGTTTTTGACATTAAACAAAGAGAAGTGCATTTTTCATCACAGTTCTGGCTGCCTTTATTAGATTTTTTGATAAATCCTTGTAAAACAGCAACCTAGGCCATGTCCGTAGAGACATTTCAGGGCTGAATAGGCAGAAAAGGAAAAGACAAAAATTCCCGTTCACGGGACACCTGCAGACTTGATTGCGCAAATAAGGCATGGGTGGCGGGCTGTTTGTGTGCCAACGTGTCGCACGGGTAACACACCGCCATCTATCGCGTGGAGCACGCCCTGTCTCGCGCCAAGGAAATGACGATGCTGCGGGACAGCGGTGCCGAGCTTCGGATCATTGGCGCACCAACAGGCTGGCCGCTTCCATGGCGAGGCCCTCCACTGTGAGGGGCCTCGGTGGCGGCACGCAGTGTGATGAAGTGCCTCGTCTGGCTAATGCCGTGACGCATGGATGCATCGGCACCAAGACAGTTTTTGCCGAGGACGTCGAACTGCCCCGGCTCGCGCTCGTAGGCAGTCCACATCAGCTACGCAGTGCTGCATGCCTTGCATCTCCACGCGCAACAAGCCGGCGATGGCGACACCTGCGAACACCGTTGCGCTTTAAAAACCATCGTGGTCAATTTGCTTGAGAATCCGCGAGTACCGCAACACGCGGAGAAGCTTCTACCGCCCCGCACCTACAGGCAAAGCGCACTCTGCCAAAACGACAACGGCCGCGTGCATCCCTGCACACGGCCGTCGAGTGAGGCATCAGCGGCTGCAGATCAGCCGCACGCCATCAACCGCACCACACCCGCGCATTGCGGAACATCCGCATCCACGGCGAGTCGTCGCCCCAGTCGGCCGGATACCAGCTCAAATTTGCGCTGCGCGGCGTGCGCTCGGGATGGGGCATCAGGATCGTGACGCGGCCGTCGCTGCTGGTCAGCCCGGTGATGCCGTCGGGCGAGCCGTTCGGATTGAGCGGGTACTGCGACGCCACCGCGCCGTTGCCATCGATGTAACGCAATGCCACGCGTGCAGCGGCCTGGTCCACGGCAGTATCGAATTCCGCGCGGCCTTCGCCATGCGCCACCGCCACCGGAATCCGCGAGCCGGCCATGCCGCGCAGGAAGATCGACGGCGACTCCACCACTTCCAGGAGCGCAGTGCGCGCTTCGAACTGCTCGCTACGGTTGCGCAAGAAGCGCGGCCAATGCTCGGCGCCGGGAATGATGTCCTTGAGCTGACTGAGCATCTGACAGCCATTGCACACGCCCAGCGCGAACGTATCGCTACGGGCAAAGAACGCGGCAAACGCATCGCGCAGCGCCGAGCGCTCCAGGATCGAAGTCGCCCAGCCGCGGCCGGCACCCAGCACGTCGCCGTAGCTGAAACCGCCACAGGCCGCGAAGCCGACGAATTCGCTCAGATCCACGCGGCCTTCGATCAGGTCGCTCATGTGCACGTCGTAGGCACGGAAACCGGCACGCTCGAAGTTATAGGCCATTTCGATCTGCCCGTTGACGCCCTGCTCGCGCAAGATCGCCACCGTGGGCCGGGCACCTGTGGCCACGAACGGCGCCGCCACATCGTCGGAGGGGTTGAACACCAGCTTCGGACGCAGGCCCGGCGCCTTGAAATCACGCGCCAGCGCGCGCTCTTCGTCGGCGCTGTCGGGGTTGTCGCGCAGCTTCTGCATGGCATGGGTCACCGACCACCATGCATCGAACAACTCTTCCCAGCGCCACTCGGCCAACACGCGGCCCTGCCCGCTCACGCGAATGCGCGGCGTGCCGGTGGGGCGTGCAATGCGCTGCGCGCATTCGGTCAATGCGTGGCGTTCGACCAGATCGGCGAACGCGGCACGGTCTTCGCTGGCGATCTGCACCACGGCGCCCAATTCTTCGTTGAACAGGCTGCGGAACGCATCGTCGCCCCACGCATCCAGCGTGATATCCAGGCCCTGCCGCGACGCGAACGCCATCTCGCACAACGCGGCAAACGCACCGCCATCGCTGCGATCGTGGTACGCCAGCAACAGCCCGCTGTCGCGCGCGTCGCGGATCAGCTCGAAGAAACTGCGCAGACGCTGCGCATCGTCCAGATCCGGCACATCGCCGCCGAATGCCGGCAATGCCGCGTCATTGGCATACACCTGCGCCAGCACCGACCCGCCCAGCCGCTGCTTGCCGCCACCCAAGCCGATCAACCACAGCTCGCTCTCTTCATCGCTGCGCAACAACGGCGTCAGCTGCGTGCGCACATCGCCGACTGGGGCGAACGCACTGATGATCAGCGAGACCGGTGAAACGCTCTTGTGAGCGACGGGAGTGGGCAGCGGAGATCGGGGATTCGCAACAGCGGAGGACTCCGGTGTTTTGCCAATGCCGAATGCCGAATCACCAATGCCGGCTTCAACCCACTGCGCCTGCATCGACAGCGAATCCTTGCCCACCGGCACGCTCAGTTCGAGTGCCGGGCAAAGCTCCATGCCGACCGCGCGCACGGCGTCGTACAACAGCGCGTCTTCACCGGCATGGCCGGCGGCGGCCATCCAGTTGGCCGAGAGCTTGATGCTGTCCAGCCGATGCATCGGTGCAGCGCACAGGTTGGTGATCGCTTCGCCCACGGCCATGCGTGCGGACGCGGCCGCGTTCAACAGCGCCAACGGAGTGCGCTCGCCGATCGACATCGCTTCGCCTTCGAAGGTGTCGAAACCGGCCATGGTGATCGCGCAATCGGCCAGCGGCAGCTGCCACGGCCCGATCATCTGCTCGCGCGCAGTCAAGCCGCCCACGCTGCGGTCGCCGATGGTGACCAGAAAGCTCTTGGACGCCACGGTGGGATGCGCCAACACGCGCAAGCCAGCCTGCTGCAGATCCAGCGACGCGGTCTGCAGCACCGGCCACTGCGGCGCGGCCGGATGCACTGCATCGCGATGCATCTTCGGCGCCTTGCCGAACAGGACATCCATCGGCAGATCGATTGGAAGCTGGGAGTGGGGAGTGGGGAGTGGGGAGCGGGGAGAAGCAGGAGCGCTTTCAGCACCCGAGAGTGCGCCGTTGCGCATCCCGAATCCCGAATCTCCAATCCCGGAGTCGAAGACTCCATAGCCAACCACCAGCCGCTCCTCCGTCGTGGCCACGCCGACCGCGGCGAACGGGCAGCGCTCGCGGGCGCAGATGGCGGCGAATTCCTCCAGGCGCGCCTGCGGCACGCCGAGCACGTAGCGTTCCTGCGATTCGTTGCACCACAGTTCCAGCGGCGACAGCGACGGATCGTCGCTGAGCACACGGCCCAAATCGATGATGCCGCCCACGCCCGAATCGTGCAGCAGCTCGGGAATGGCGTTGGACAGCCCGCCCGCGCCCACGTCATGGAACCAGCGGATCGGGTTGTCCACACCCAGCGCCACGCAGTGGTCGATGACCTCCTGGCAGCGGCGCTCCATTTCAGGGTTTTCGCGCTGCACGCTGGCAAAATCCAGCGCTTCGGCACTGTCGCCTGCGGCCACTGAACTGGCCGCGCCGCCGCCCAGGCCGATCAGCATCGCCGGGCCGCCCAGCACGATCACCGCATCGCCCGGCTGCAGGCGCAGCTTTTCGACCTGATTGCGATCGATCGCGCCCAGGCCACCGGCCAGCATGATCGGTTTGTCGTAGGCGCGGGTCAGGCCCGGGCCTTCGGCGAGCTCGAAACTGCGGAAATAGCCGAGCAGGTTCGGCCGGCCGAATTCGTTGTTGAACGCGGCACCGCCCAGCGGGCCGTCGAGCATGATGTCCAGCGCGGGTGCCATGCGCGGGTTCAGTGCGCGCGGCGCTTCCCACGGTTGCGGCAGGGTCGGAATGCGCAGGTGCGAGACCGAAAACCCGGTCAGGCCGGCCTTGGGCTTGCCACCGCGGCCCGTGGCGCCTTCGTCGCGAATTTCGCCGCCCGCACCGGTGGCCGCGCCGGGGAACGGTGCGATCGCGGTCGGGTGGTTATGCGTTTCCACCTTGATCGCAAAGGCCGACGGCAGCACCGCTTCCCTGCGGTATTGGCCACTGGCCGGATCCGGGCGATAGCGCGCGGCTGGCACGCCTTCCACCACCGCGGCGTTGTCGCTGTAGGCCGACAAGGTGTGCTGCGGGGTCTGCTGGTGGGTGTGCTTGATCATGCGGAACAGCGAGCGCTCCTGCGGCTTGCCGTCGATGGTCCAGCTGGCGTTGAAGATCTTGTGCCGGCAGTGCTCGGAGTTGGCCTGCGCAAACATCATCAGCTCGACATCGGCCGGGTCGCGGCCCAGCGCGGCGAAACGTTCGCGCAGGTAGTCGATCTCGTCCTGCGCCAGCGCCAGTCCCAGGTCGCGGTTGGCCTGCTCCAGCCCATCCAGCGGCACGCGCTGCAACTGGCCCGGGGCGGGCACATTGAACAGCGCCTCGGCCGCAGCAGCCGAACCGAGCAGCGATTGCGTCATCGGGTCGTGCAGCAGCTTGGCCACGGCGGCCTGCGCGACCGCGTCGTCCGGCCAGCCGGCCAGATCGATGCGGGTGCCGCGCTCCACGCGCTGGATCGGCTGCCCGGCGCCACGCACCAGCTCGGTGGCCTTGCTCGACCACGGCGACAGCGTGCCCAACCGCGGCACCACATAGCGCGAAGCGGCATCCGCATCGCGCACGGCGGGCGCAGCATTGGCCTGCAGAATCCGCCGCAAGGTGGCCTGGTCGGGCGATTGCCCGGCCTCGGCGCGGATGAAGTACACGTGCCAGACGCCGGTGATACGCAGCGCGGGGACGAGGGTTTGCAGGCGGGTTTCGAGCCGAGCGCGGCGGAACGGCGAAAGGGCGGAAGCGCCCTCGAGGACCATCATGTCCGAGGAACCGTGTCAGAAACGGGGCTGCAGATTGTAACGGAGCTGATGGATCGACGCCGGACTGCGCGGGCGCAGGCGGGCAATGCGTGGGGTGATGCGGCCGTGTGGCGGGGCCAAATCCAGCCCTGCGCGGCACGGGTGACCGTGGCTGGCTGACTCGCGGGCTACGAGGCTACATGTCGACGCATTGGCTATTGGCTATTGGTTTCTGTCCAGCCAGCCCGCGGGCTGGCTGGCAGTTGGGCGCGAACTACCAGGTTCAGGCCCCCGATCCCTCCAGCCTGCCCCAAAAAACGCAGAAGGCCGGAATGCATCTGCATTCCAGCCTTCCGTTCGATCGCGCCGGCCACCGATGTGACCCGCCAAGCGGCATCACACCGCCGCTCCGCCGTGGATCAGCGGCTGCCGCCGGCCGTGGCGACGGCGCGCTTTTCCAGCGCCTCACGCAGCTGCGCTGGCGGCAGGTAGCCACCAAGCTGCGTGCCGTCTGGCGCAAAGATCGCCGGCGTACCGTTGACACCCAGGCGCTGGCCCAGGGTGTATTCCATCGACACCGGGTTCTTGCAGTCCTTGGAAGCCACCGGCTGACCGGACTTGGCGGCCGTCAGCGCTTGCTTGCGATCGGCAGCGCACCACACCGCGATCATTTCCTTGTGGTCCTGGCTGCCCAGGCCCATGCGCGGGAACGCGAGGTATTCCACCGCGATGCCCTGCTTGTTGAGCTCGCCGATCTCGCTGTGCAGCTTGCGGCAGTAGCCACATTCCACGTCGGTAAAGACGGTGACGGTGTACTTCGGGTTTGCCGGCGCAAAGACGATGCGGTCGGCTTTGGGCACAGTGTCCAGCTGCTTGCGGCGGTAGGCCAGCAGGCCCGGGCTGGCGGCGAATTGCTTGTTCTGGATGTCGAACGGCTGCGCCTGGATCAGGTAACGGCCGTCATCGCTGACGTACAGCACCTGCCCACCGACGACCACTTCGCGGAAGCCGGGGAATGGTGCAGCACCGAGGTAGTCAGGCTTGAAATCCGGGTCCAGCGCCTTGAGCGCCGTGCTCACGCGCTGATCCACGTTGCCGGCGGCGGCGGGCGCGGCGGCGGGCTTGGCGCCGACAGTGCTTGCCGCAGGCTGCGACGATTGTGCGCAGGCGGTAAGGCTGATCGCGCCCAGCAGCGCGGCGATGGCAAGACGATACATTCACGCATCCAGATGGAATGAGGTGCCGGCATTCTTGCACAGCGCAGATGAAGCCCGGCAGCGGCCGCGACATTTGGCAACACGGCAAGCGAACAACTGCTGCGGCGATGGGACAGACGCGATGCACAGCGCGGTTTCGCGGCTCTGGCGGCAGGTCTGCACGTTGGCAGCACAGAACGTCCTGAAATTTCCTAATCGTCCAATCCTGCTCGCTCCGGCGCTTTACAGTGCGGGTGCCCCCCCCCCCCCGCCACTCTGCCCTGACCGCTGGCGTGATGTATGGCACGAGGAGGCCACGCTCCCGGTCGAGCGCGGCTGATGCTGCATCGCAAACTCCGTCAAGCGTTGTTCGAGCTGCCGCTGGCCGCTTGATTTGACCGGGCACGTATTTCCCAGCCGGGCCCTCAGCGCATCAGCAGTGCGCCCACACGCGACTGGTCAAACGCCGCGCGGACTAACCACGCGGATGATGGCTGGCGTGCAGCTTCTGCAGATGCTGGCGCGCCACCAGCGTATAGATCTGGGTGGTCGACAACGAGCTGTGGCCCAACAGCATCTGCAGCGCGCGCAGGTCGGCGCCGTGGTTGAGCAAATGGGTGGCAAAGCTGTGGCGCAGCCCATGTGGGCTGACCATCGCCGGGTCGATGCCGGCCACCGCTGCGTAGCGTTTGACCAACGCCCAGAAGTGCTGACGACTGAGCGCTTGGCGGGCGGCGTCGATGAATAACGGCACCTGGCCATCCACCGCCGCCACCGGCTTGTTCGCGGCCAGCAGCGGGCGCGCCTCGCGCAGGTAACGTTCCAACCAATGCTGGGATTCCTCGCCCAGCGGCACCAGCCGGTCCTTGCTGCCCTTGCCGGTGACCCGCAACACGCCCTGGCGCAGATTCACCCCGACTGCCGGCAGGTTGACCAGCTCGCTCACACGCAGGCCCGCGGCGTACATCAGCTCCAGCATGGCGCGGTCGCGCAGGCCCGCAGGAGTATCCACCTCGGGGGCGGCCAGCAGCGCCTCGATCTGACTTTCAGTCAACGCTTTGGGCAGCGAGCGCGGCAGCTGTGGCGGGTCGATCAGCGCTGTCGGGTCGTCGCTGCGCACGCCATCGCGCAGGCACCAGCCGTAGAACGCACGCAAGGTCGACAGCAGCCGCGCCGTGCTGCGCGGGGAGTAATTGGCCTGGGCACGCCACCGCAGATAGTCGAACAATGCCACGCGGTCGATGCCGAGCAAACCGCCGCCGGCGCCGGCGCGCCAGCGCGCCAACCCTTCCAGATCGCGCCGGTAGCATGGATCCCATTCGTTCGCGCACGCCAAGTCCTGCCCGCGAGCTTCTGCCCGGACCCCAACCGGATAGGGTTCAGCCGACTGCAGATCGGGGGGGGGCTCCGCCTGCTGGCGGCCCCCTGGATGGCTTGCCCGCTCGGCGGACGATGTCCCGGACCCGGCTGCCATCTCCCCCTGCGCCCTCGCCTGCGTTCTCGGCGGGCAGCTTCAGCGATCTGCTCCGTCAGTTCGATCCGTCGCTTCTTGATACATCGCTTCTTGATTCGATGCCTGCCGTCGGCACGCCGCATACAGCGGCTGCCCCAGCAGAGTGCGATGAGGTGCAATCGGGTCTGCGTGCAGCCGATGACCCGCCACCCACCGTGCGTGTCGCTGTCACTGCCGCGCGGCCGCCGCGCGCCAAGCCGGCCCCGCGACGGCGTGCGGCGCAACCCTCCGACGCTTCGCCGGCCGCGCAGGTGGATCTACGCACGCTCGGCTACAGTCAGCAGCAGCAAGAGAAGATCAAACCGAAGGTGCGTTCGACAGTGGCGCAGCACCACGAGGCACTGGTGGGCCATGGGTTTACACACGCGCACATCGTTGCGCTCAGCCAACACCCGGCAGCGTTAGGGACCGTTGCTGTCACGTATCAGGACATAATCACGGCGTTGCCAGAGGCGACACACGAAGACATCGTTGGCGTCGGCAAACAGTGGTCCGGCGCACGCGCCCTGGAGGCCTTGCTCACGGAGGCGAGGGAGTTGAGAGGTCCGCCGTTACAGTTGGACACAGGCCAACTTCTCAAGATTGCAAAACGTGGCGGCGTGACCGCAGTGGAGGCAGTGCATGCATGGCGCAATGCACTGACGGGTGCCCCCCTGAACCTGACCCCGGACCAAGTGGTGGCCATCGCCAGCAATATTGGCGGCAAGCAGGCGCTGGAGACGGTGCAGCGGCTGTTGCCGGTGCTGTGCCAGGACCATGGCCTGACCCCGGACCAGGTCGTGGCCATCGCCAGCAATGGCGGCGGCAAGCAGGCGCTGGAGACGGTGCAGCGGCTGTTGCCGGTGCTGTGCCAGGACCATGGCCTGACCCCGGACCAGGTCGTGGCCATCGCCAGCAATAACGGCGGCAAGCAGGCGCTGGAGACGGTGCAGCGGCTGTTGCCGGTGCTGTGCCAGGACCATGGCCTGACCCCGGACCAGGTCGTGGCCATCGCCAGCAATGGCGGCGGCAAGCAGGCGCTGGAGACGGTGCAGCGGCTGTTGCCGGTGCTGTGCCAGGACCATGGCCTGACCCCGGACCAAGTGGTGGCCATCGCCAACAATAAAGGCGGCAAGCAGGCGCTGGAGACGCTGCAGCGGCTGTTGCCGGTGCTGTGCCAGGCCCATGGCCTGACCCCGGACCAGGTGGTGGCCATCGCCAGCAATGGCGGCGGCAAGCAGGCGCTGGAGACGGTGCAACGGCTGTTGCCGGTGCTGTGCCAGGATCATGGCCTGACCCCGGCCCAGGTCGTGGCCATCGCCAGCAATATTGGCGGCAAGCAGGCGCTGGAGACGGTGCAGCGGCTGTTGCCGGTGCTGTGCCAGGACCATGGCCTGACCCCGGACCAAGTGGTGGCCATCGCCAACAATAACGGCGGCAAGCAGGCGCTGGAGACGGTGCAGCGGCTGTTGCCGGTGCTGTGCCAGGACCATGGCCTGACCCCGGACCAGGTCGTGACCATCGCCAGCAATATTGGCGGCAAGCAGGCGCTGGAGATGGTGCAGCGGCTGTTGCCGGTGCTGTGCCAGGACCATGGCCTGACCCCGGACCAAGTGGTGGCCATCGCCAACAATAACGGCGGCAAGCAGGCGCTGGAGACGGTGCAGCGGCTGTTGCCGGTGCTGTGCCAGGCCCATGGCCTGACCCCGGACCAGGTCGTGGCCATCGCCAGCAATATTGGCGGCAAGCAGACGCTGGAGACGGTGCAGCGGCTGTTGCCGGTGCTGTGCCAGGACCATGGCCTAACCCCGGACCAGGTCGTGGCCATCGCCAACAATAACGGCGGCAAGCAGGCGCTGGAGACGGTGCAGCGGCTGTTGCCGGTGCTGTGCCAGGACCATGGCCTGACCCCGGACCAGGTCGTGGCCATCGCCAGCAATAGTGGCGGCAAGCAGGCGCTGGAGACGGTGCAGCGGCTGTTGCCGGTGCTGTGCCAGGACCATGGCCTGACCCCGAACCAGGTGGTGGCCATCGCCAGCAATGGCGGCGGCAAGCAGGCGCTGGAGACGGTGCAGCGGCTGTTGCCGGTGCTGTGCCAGGACCATGGCCTGACCCCGGACCAGGTCGTGGGCATCGCCAGCAATAGTGGCGGCAAGCAGGCGCTGGAGACGGTGCAGCGGCTGTTGCCGGTGCTGTGCCAGGACCATGGCCTGACCCCGGACCAGGTCGTGGCCATCGCCAACAATAACGGTGGCAAGCAGGCGCTGGAGACGGTGCAGCGGCTGTTGCCGGTGCTGTGCCAGGACCATGGCCTGACCCCGGACCAGGTGGTGGCCATCGCCAGCAATATTGGCGGCAAGCAGGCGCTGGAGACGGTGCAGCGGCTGTTGCCGGTGCTGTGCCAGGACCATGGCCTGACCCTGGACCAGGTGGTGGCCATCGCCAGCAATGGCGGCAAGCAGGCGCTGGAGACGGTGCAGCGGCTGTTGCCGGTGCTGTGCCAGGACCATGGCCTGACCCCGGACCAGGTCGTGGCCATCGCCAGCAATAGTGGCGGCAAGCAGGCGCTGGAGACGGTGCAGCGGCTGTTGCCGGTGCTGTGCCAGGACCATGGCCTGACCCCGGACCAGGTGGTGGCCATCGCCAGCAATGGCGGCGGCAAGCAGGCGCTGGAGAGCATTGTTGCCCAGTTATCTCGCCCTGATCCGGCGTTGGCCGCGTTGACCAACGACCACCTCGTCGCCTTGGCCTGCCTCGGCGGACGTCCTGCCATGGATGCAGTGAAAAAGGGATTGCCGCACGCGCCGGAATTGATCAGAAGAGTCAATCGCCGTATTGGCGAACGCACGTCCCATCGCGTTGCCGACTACGCGCAAGTGGTTCGCGTGCTGGAGTTTTTCCAGTGCCACTCCCACCCAGCGTACGCATTTGATGAGGCCATGACGCAGTTCGGGATGAGCAGGAACGGGTTGGTACAGCTCTTTCGCAGAGTGGGCGTCACCGAACTCGAAGCCCGCGGTGGAACGCTCCCCCCAGCCTCGCAGCGTTGGGACCGTATCCTCCAGGCATCAGGGATGAAAAGGGCCAAACCGTCCCCTACTTCAGCTCAAACACCGGATCAGGCGTCTTTGCATGCATTCGCCGATTCGCTGGAGCGTGACCTTGATGCGCCTAGCCCAATGCACGAGGGAGATCAGACAGGGGCAAGCAGCCGTAAACGGTCCCGATCGGATCGTGCTGTCACCGGCCCCTCCGCACAGCAATCTTTCGAGGTGCGCGTTCCCGAACAGCACGATGCGCTGCATTTGCCCCTCAGCTGGAGGGTAAAACGCCCGCGTACCAGGATCGGGGGCGGCCTCCCGGATCCTGGTACGCCCATCGCTGCCGACCTGGCAGCGTCCAGCACCGTGCTGTGGGAACAAGATGCGGCCCCCTTCGCAGGGGCAGCGGATGATTTCCCGGCATTCAACGAAGAGGAGCTCGCATGGTTGATGGAGCTATTGCCTCAGTCAGGCTCAGTCGGAGGGACGATCTGATCTCCAGCGTCTGCCGCGCCACGCCTTGCTCGGCCCAAAACCGGTCGAGGAAACGCTCGATCACACCGGCATCGGCCGCCTGCAGCGGCGGTAGCTGCTGGGCGAGTTGGCGGCGTTCGGCAGGACTGCTGGCAGACATCGCAACAGCATAGAACGTGGCGCGCGCGTTGCGAGACAACGCGTTGCAGATCGCCGGTATGCGGCATGCTTAGGCACACTGGCTTACGCTGCACAGCGTTGTGATGTGTGACCAGGCCACGCCATCCGCACGCAGGGGCTCTTTGCGTGCCTCTTTGTGCGTGCCTCGCACGACGTGCGCAGCGGAAGGGACGTACGCGTGCGTGTGAGGCGGTGCGATCAGGCAGACAAGACGCAAACACGAATGGTCTACCGGGAATGCGGCGGCCCACCCACCGTATTGATGCCACGACAAGGAGCCGCCGGGCGTGGGCTTGCGCCCGATTGCCCGGAGCGACGCAGCGAATGCGTCAGCGCGGGCAAATGCCAAAGCGCAGCGACCGCAGCGCGGCGTTGCACAGTGACTGGCGACCGTTATGCTCGCGCCATGACTTCGCTCTCTTCGCCGCGCATTGCACGCACCCCTGCACTGGTGGGCTGGCGGCTGCTGGCGCTGTGCTACGACGCCTTGCCAGTGCTGGCGCTGTCGATGCTGATCTCCACTGTATTCACGCTGGGCTTTACGCTCGCCGGGCACCCAGCACGCGAAAACATCGCACCCTTCAGCGGCTGGCAATGGCTGTTGTGGCTGTGCTGCTGGATCACCGCAGGCATCTACGCCACCGCGAGCTGGCGCCGCGGCGGACAGACGCTGGGCATGCGCCCGTGGCGGCTGCGCTTGATCGGTCCACAGGCCTCATGGCGTGCGCTGTGGATACGCTATGCCGTCGGCACCTTGTCGCTGGCGCTGGGCGGGCTAGGATTCTGGTGGGCGTGGCTGGATCGCGACCGGCTGACCTGGCACGACCGTGCAAGTGGGACCCGGCTGCAGCGCAGTGCCAAGACATTGAAGTGATCAGGTCGGCAGTCCACAACCCGCATCTCGCCGATCCCGCTTGTTCGATGCATGCGAACTGCACCTGGAGTGCGACGGGACTGGCGGCGGCGACCCAGCCAGGCTGCGGCTTATTGAGCGCCCAACAAAAGGCGCGCAATCAACCACTGAACTGCATGCCCAAACGCATACAGCACCGCTAAAAATGGCGGAATCAACAAAACATAAGTTGTCGCCCAAGGCATGTTGGTTAACCAGGCATACGCGTGGAGAGCATCCAGCGCGATCATCTGAGGCGTCAGCGGCAGTTGCAGAAAAACGAATTAGCCCTTGGGATCGCCCTGTGCACTAAGCGCTCCCCACACGCAAAACGCAGTCGCCGCCAGATACAGCAGGCAGAGCGCCACTCCCACCATGCTCACCCGCCGCATGCGGTCAGCTACTACGCCTGCGGAACAACCACGCCGATACACCCAGCATCACCATCGGCGGTAGCGCATAGGCGATGCGGTAATCGAGCTTGAGCGCGCCGGCCATGCGGCCGAAAAACAGCTGCAGCAGCCAGAAGCCCAGCGCGAACAGGATGCCCAGGAACAGACGCTTGCCCAAGCCGCCGCTCCGCAGCGAACCGAACGAGAACGGGATTGCCGCCATGCACAGCGCCAGCACGTTGAGCGGATAGAACCAACGGCTCCAGTACTGATCTTCGTAATCGCGCGCATCCAATCCATTGCGGCTGCGGTATTCGATGCTCTGCTCCAGATCATGAGCGGACAGATTGCGCGGCTTGGCGAGGCCAGCGGCCAGCGCTGCCGGATTCAGTTGCGATTGCCACGGCAACTCGGGGAAGGTTTCGCGCTGCACCGAGCGTTCCTGGAAGGTGTCGCGACGTACCTGGCGCAGAGTCCAACGGCCATCGCGATGTTCGGCCACCGACGCATAGGTCAGCTGCTGCATTCTGCCGCTGGAGTCGAGGTGATACAGCCGCACATCGTGCAGATCCAGTGCGGTATCGCCGCCGTCGAGCAACTTCTCTTCACCACTCAAGGCGTTAAGAAAGGTGTCGCCCTCACGTGCCCACAGGCCGGCATAGAGCGAAGCGGCCATATCGCTGTTGTAGCGGGCACTGGCCTTGAGCGTGTCCGCCTGGTTCTGTGCCCACGGCCCGATGGTTTCGCCACTGATCACCATGCTGGCGGTCAGCAGCGCCATCGCTGCGACTACCGAGGCGGACATGCGTTTGCGCGACACGCCCAACGCGCGCAGCGCGGTCAGCTCGGAGGTGGCGGCCAACTGGCCCAGGCCCATCAGCGCGCCAATCACCGCTGCAGTGGGGAACAAGGTGTAGGCCCGGCGCGGCACGGTGTAGGCCACGTAAGCCACCGCATGGCCAAAGGTGTAACTGCCCTGACCAATGTCCTTGGCTTCGCTGGCAAAGGCGTTGACCAGGTCAAGCCCCAACAGCACCGCCCACGTCAGCAGCACGGTGGACAGCACCACCCGGCCGACATACCAATCATGGACCCGCGGCGTCAGCTTCATGCGCGCGCCCTCGGCCGACGCACGCGGCCATCGCGCGCATACGCCCACACCGCCACTGCCAGCAGCGGCAGCGTCAGCCACCACAGGCCCAGCGCGGCCGGGGCCTTGCCGTTGGCGATCCACTGGGTGCCGACGATCATCAGATTGGTGCCGACCATGTAGGCCAGGAACGCCAGCATGATGCGTCCGTAGCGCTGCTGCCGCGGCGCGCTGCGCGACAGCGGCAAGGTCAGCATTGCAAACGCCAGCGCCAGCAGCGGCGGTGCCAGGCGCTCATGCAGCTGCGCGCGTGCGGCGGGCCGCTCGTCGGACAGCAACTGTGTGGTCCACATCACTTCCGGGTCGTTGGCATCGTGCAAGCGGGTGCGGTCGGGCAAGGCAATGTCGCTGCTGGCGAACTTCATCAAGCGATAGTCCAGCGTCGCACCGCCGGCCGGACCCTCGGTACGGTAGCCATCGTCCAGGTGCAGGTAACGGTCGGTCTTGCCTTCGAAGAACAGGGCGCCGCGGTCGGCGGTGACCACATCGATGCGGTCGTTCTGTTGGCGCTGCAGGAAGATCTTGCCCAGGCCCTTGCCGTCGGCAGAGATCGTCTGCATGTACACCACGCCACCATCGGACAACGGCGTGAACTGGCCCGATTCCAGGCCGGCCATCAGCACGCTGCGGTTGGCATCTTCCAGCATCGCTTCGGCGGTGCGGCTCGCCCAGGGGCCCAGCCACAGCGAGCACAGCCCGATGACCACCACCACCGGTACCACCAGCATCAATAGCGGGCGCAACATGCGCGTGGGTCCGACACCAATGGCGGTAATGACGGCCATTTCTGAATCGCGGTACAGCCGCGCCAGTGCCAGCAGCAAGCCCAGCATTAATGCCAGCGGCAGGATGATGGGCAGGTAGGCCACGAATTGCAGCCCCACCTGCGACAGCAGCAAGCGCGCCGGGATGCGGCCATCGGCGATATTGCCGAGGATATCGACCAGCACACCGCCGACGCTGACGACCAGCAGCACAATCAAGGTGGCCAGGAAGCTCTGGGTGAAATCGCTAAGCAGGTATCGATCGAGCTTCGGCATGGGGTGGGCTTGTTTTAAACTCTCGAATTCGTTCGCGGCGCCGCCAGCCTAGTTAGGTTGGCGTAAACAGCCCGCGATTGTACGGATTTGCCTACGGAATCTGATCAATGGCCCTGCAATTCACCCTGAACCAAGACGCGCCGGCAAGCGCTGCTGTCGACTGCATCGTGGTTGGCGCGTTCGCCGACAAGACCCTTTCGCCCGCCGCCCAGGCGCTGGACAGCGCCAGCCAGGGCCGTCTGACCGCCCTGTTGGCACGCGGCGATGTGGCCGGCAAGACCGGCAGCACCACCCTGCTGCACGACCTGCCCGGCGTCGCCGCCCCGCGCGTGCTGGTGGTCGGGCTGGGCGACGCCGGCAAGTTCGGCGTGGCGCCGTACCTCAAGGCCATCGGTGATGCAACCCGCGCGCTGAAGACCGGCGCAGTCGGCACCGCCCTGCTCACCCTGACCGAACTCACCGTCAAGGCCCGCGATGCGGCCTGGAACATCCGCCAGGCAGTCACCGTCAGCGACCATGCGGCCTACCGCTACACCGCCACGCTGGGCAAGAAGAAGGTCGACGAGACCGGCCTGACCACCCTGGCGATCGCCGGCGACGACGCCCGCGCGCTCGCCGTGGGCGTGGCCACCGCCGAAGGCGTGGAGTTCGCCCGCGAGCTGGGCAACCTGCCACCGAACTACTGCACCCCGGCCTACCTGGCCGACACCGCCGCCGCATTCGCCGGCAAGTTCCCGGGCGCCGAAGCCGAGATTCTGGACGAGGCGCAGATGGAAGCGCTGGGCATGGGTTCGCTGCTGTCGGTGGCACGTGGCTCGGCCAATCGCCCGCGCCTGATCGTGCTGAAGTGGAACGGTGGTGGCGACGCGCGCCCGTACGTGCTGGTCGGCAAGGGCATCACCTTCGACACCGGCGGCGTCAACCTCAAGACGCAGGGCGGCATCGAGGAAATGAAGTACGACATGTGCGGTGGCGCCACCGTCATCGGCACCTTCGTGGCCACGGTCAAGGCCGAACTGCCGATCAATCTGGTGGTGGTGGTGCCGGCGGTGGAAAACGCCATCGACGGCAATGCCTATCGCCCCTCGGACGTGATCACCAGCATGTCCGGCAAGACCATCGAGGTCGGCAATACCGACGCCGAAGGCCGGCTGATCCTGTGCGATGCGCTGACCTACGCCGAACGCTTCAACCCCGAAGCGCTGGTGGACGTGGCCACCTTGACCGGTGCCTGCATGGTGGCGCTGGGTCACCAGACCGCCGGCCTGATGAGCAAGCACGACGACCTGGCCAACGAGCTGCTGGCCGCTGGCGAGCACGTGTTCGACCGCGCCTGGCGCCTGCCGCTGTGGGACGAATACCAGGGTCTGCTGGATTCCACCTTCGCCGACGTCTACAACATCGGCGGCCGCTGGGGCGGTGCGATCACTGCCGGGTGCTTCCTGTCGCGCTTCACCGAAAACCAGCGCTGGGCGCATCTGGACATCGCCGGCGTGGCCAGCGACGAAGGCAAGCGCGGCATGGCCACCGGCCGCCCGGTCGGCCTGCTGACGCAGTGGTTGCTGGATCGCGCCGCCTGATGTCGCCGCGCGCGGCACTGGCGCTGATTGCCGGCTTCTCCGTCGTGAAGGGCGCAGCCAGCGCGGTGCCGGGCTGGACCAGCCCTGGCATCGACCTGCTCTGGATCGTCGTGCAGCTGTTGCTGTTGTTTGTGTGGCTGGCGGCCGACAGCCGCCGGCCGGCCTGGATGAATATCGGCATCGTGGCATCAGCCGTGCGGTTCCTGCCGGTGTATCTCTACCGCCCGGGCAACGCCTGCGTGCATTCGGCGGCCCGTTGTTGGCCGTGCTCGGCTGTGCTGCCCTGTTCGTGGCCGCCGGCATGACCACCAAATTCCTGCTCTCCTCTCGCTTTGTGACCGCCTGATGCCCCGTGCCGACTTCTACCTGATCGCCAAGCCGCGCTTCCTCAACGAACCGCTGCGGCTGGTGTGCGAGCTGGCGCGCAAGGCCAACAACGCCAACCTGTCGACGCTGATCCTGGCCCGCGATGCGGAGCAGGCCGAGGCGTTGGACGACCTGCTGTGGGCGTTCGACGACGAAGCCTACGTCCCGCACCAGATCGCCGGCACCGACGAGGAAGACGAGCTGGCCCCGGTGCTGATCGCCGCCCCCGAGTTCGCCGCCCCCTCGCGCCCGCTGGTGATCAACCTGCGCGACGACCCGTACCTGGGCGCCTGCGACCGCGTGCTGGAAGTCGTGCCCGCCGACCCGGCCGCCCGCGAACCGCTGCGCGAGCGTTGGAAACAGTACAAGGCCCTGGGCCTGGAACTGACCAAGTACGACATGTGAATGGGGCGGGGATTGGGGAGTTGGGATTGGGGATTCGTCACAGCGGGCTTGCGCGCATCCACAGGCTGCAGCCAACGACGCATCCGAAATCGCCACCCTCCGTTCCACCGCACCATCGCTGCCATTGATGCGTGGGTTGCCAGTCATGCTCGCCGGCCCCATGACGCAACCAATCCCGAATAACGAATAACCAATCCCAGCCCCTCTATGACCACCCTCGCCTCCAGCTACGACCCCTCTTCCTTCGAATCGCGCCTGTATGCGCAGTGGGAGGCGGCAGGTTACTTCGTGCCGTCCGACACGGGTGAGCCGTACACCGTGCTGCTGCCGCCGCCCAATGTCACCGGCACGCTGCACATGGGCCACGCGTTTCAGCAGACATTGATGGATGCGTTGGTTCGCTACCACCGCATGCGCGGGTACGACACCTTGTGGCAGGTGGGCACCGACCATGCCGGCATCGCCACCGAGATGGTGGTGTCGCGCAATCTGGCATTGGAAGGCAAGGGCGAAACGCGCGACTCGCTGGGGCGCGAGGGCTTCATTGCCAAAGTGTGGGAATGGAAGGCCGCATCCGGCGACACCATCGAGCGCCAGATGCGTCGGCTGGGCACTTCCAGCGATTGGTCGCGCAGCACCTTCACAATGGACCCGCAGCCGTCGGCCGCGGTCAACGAAGCGTTCGTGCGCTGGTACGAGCAAGGCCTGATCTACCGCGGTCAGCGCCTGGTCAACTGGGACCCGGTGCTGAAGACCGCGATCTCGGATCTGGAAGTGGAAAACGTCGAAGAAGACGGCTTCCTGTGGTCGATCCGCTATCCGCTGGCCGATGGCGTCACCTACGAGCACATCGAGCACGATGCCGACGGCAACGAGACCCTGCGCGAGACCCGCGATTATCTGGTGGTGGCGACCACGCGCCCGGAAACCATGCTGGGCGATACCGCTGTAATGGTGCACCCGGAAGATGCGCGTTATCTCACGCTGCATACCGCACGCATCGTGCTGCCGCTGACCGGCCGGCACGTGCCGGTGATCACCGACGATTATGTCGACCGCGCCTTCGGCACCGGCGTGGTCAAGGTCACGCCTGCGCATGACTTCAACGATTACCAGGTGGGGGAGCGACATAATCTTCCGCTAGTAAACCTTTTCACCGCAGATGCGAAGATCATCGATCCACGCAAACAGTACCCAGATGACGAATCCCCCTTCGTCAACGCTGGCATCGATTGGCGCGAACTTGACCAAATTCAGCGCAAGCGTTTAGGTCAGCACCTCGCCTACAAGATTCCGGCGCAGTACATCGGTCTTGATCGTTACGACGCACGCAAGCTGGTGCTGTCCGAGCTGGAAGACCTGAGCATCTTGGTGGAAACCAAACCGCACAAACTGCAGGTGCCGCGCGGCGACCGTACCGGCCAGGTGATCGAGCCTTACCTCACCGACCAGTGGTTCGTGAAAATGGACGCATTGGCAAAGCGCGGGCTGGAACTGGTCGAAAGCGGCCAGATCCAGTTCGTGCCGCCGAACTGGATCAACACCTATCGCCATTGGATGGAAAACATCCAGGATTGGTGCATCAGCCGTCAGCTGTGGTGGGGCCATCGCATTCCGGCATGGTTCGACGATGCCGGGCATTGCCATGTTGGCCACGACGAAGCCGAGGTGCGTGCCAAGCATGGCTTGGGTGCGGAGATTGCGCTGCATCAGGACAGCGACGTGCTGGAAACCTGGTTCTCCTCGCAGCTGTGGCCATTCTCCACGCTGGGCTGGCCGGATTCGCAGGCGATGGCCGAGCGCGGATTCGCGCGTTATCTGCCTTCAAGCGTGCTGGTCACCGGCTTCGACATCATCTTCTTCTGGGTGGCGCGCATGATCATGGCCACCGACAGTTTCACCGGCCAGGTGCCGTTCCGCGACGTCTATATCACCGGCCTGATCCGCGATGCGCAGGGCCAGAAGATGTCCAAGTCCAAGGGCAACGTGCTCGATCCGCTGGACATCATCGACGGCATCAGCATCGAGGATCTGGTGGCCAAGCGCACCAACGGCTTGATGCAGCCGCGCATGGCCGAAAAGATCGAAAAAGCCACGCGCAAGGAATTCCCGGACGGCATCATTGCCCACGGTGCCGACGCGCTGCGCTTCACCATCGCCGCACTCGCGACGCATGGCCGCGACATCAAGTTCGATCTGGGCCGCGCCGAGGGCTACAAGAACTTCTGCAACAAGCTGTGGAACGCCACGCGTTTCGTGCTGATGAACACCGAAGGCGCCCGCTTCACCGGCGTGCCACAACCGCGCACCGAAGCGGAAAAGTGGATTCTTGCGCGCCTGGACAAGGTCACTGCAGAAACCCACGCGCATTACGCCAACTATCGCTTCGACCTGCTCGCGCAGTCGCTGTACGAATTCGCCTGGAACGCGTTCTGCGACTGGTTCGTGGAACTGGCCAAGCCGGCGCTCAACAACCAGGACACCGACGCGGCCGCCAGCACCCGCCACACGCTGCTGTACGTGTTGGAGTCGTTGCTGCGCCTGTTGCACCCGCTCACCCCGTTCGTCACCGAAGAGTTGTGGCAGCAGGTCGTGCCGCGTTTGGGCATCACCACCGCGACTATTTCATTGCAGCGCTTCCCGCAGGTTGGCGATGTCGATACCAGCGGCTATGCCACCGCCGAAGCTGATGTCGAATGGCTCAAGTCGATGGTGTCGGCACTGCGCCGCGTGCGCAGCGAATTGAACGTGCCACCGTCCAAGCAGGTGCGCCTGCTGCTGCAGGCCGACACTGCCGACGAACGACCGCGCGTTGCCCGCTTCGCCTCGCAGCTGTCGTTCCTGCTCAAGCTGGAACGCATCGATTGGCTGGACGCTGGCCAGGACACACCGCCGTCTGCCGCCGCCATCGTCGGAGAACTCACGCTGCTGGTGCCGCTGGAAGGCCTGGTCGACATGGATGCCGAACGCATGCGCCTGGACAAGGAAATCAAGCGCGTGAAAGGCGAGATCGGCAAGTGCAACGGCAAGCTCGGCAACGCGACCTTCGTGCAGAACGCACCAGCAGTAGTGGTCGATCAGGAGCGTGCACGTCTGGCTGACTGGACCACCCAACTGGCCGGTCTGCGCGAGCAACGTGGCAAGCTGTAGGCCCACGATGTCCCCCTTGCCGCCGCCGGTCTGCGTCGCTGCCGGCATGCTAGGCGCATGGGCGGCTGCCCTCACGTGGCCGCAATTGTGCATCTCGCTGCCCGGGCAGCGCGCGTGCGCGCTAGCCATCATGCTGCTCGGCGCGCTGATCAACGTCGTGCCGAAATGGCGATTCCGTCGCGCCGGCACCACGGTCGATCCGCGTCGGCCGCAACGATGCAGTGCGCTGGTGCAAACCGGACTGCATCGTTATTCGCGCAACCCGATGTACATCGGTAACGCCTTGCTGTTGGCGGGCTGGGCCACCTAGCTCGGACATCCGGCTGGCGGCGTGGCACTGGTCGTGTATCTGCTGTACATCGACCGGGTGCAGATCCGACTGGAGGAAGAAGCACTGCAAGAGCGCTTCGGCGCGGCCTACCAAACCTACTGTCAACGCGTAAGGCGCTGGCTATAGACCGCATCCATTGCAACGCCTCACCTGCGGTTTTGGCGTGCTGGAACTGCCAGTTTTCGTTACGCTAGGTCCTGGTTTCTGGCAGTTTTCGCCCATGCGGACACGCCGTCCTGCCGCCGAGCAGTTGCCTGCCGATGAGCTGTTTCGTTCGCGTCTGGAGAACCAGATCGACGTGCGCCATCCGCTGGTCCAGCTGAGCCATCGGCTGC
>NZ_JBBYGR010000019.1:0-32672 GCF_038405005.1 Xanthomonas sp. JL1
ACTCGTGCTGGAAAAAGTTCAGGTGCCGGTAGGTCTTGACCACGGTGTCATGAACCGGATGCAGCCCCTTTTGGCCCGATACCTTGAACCTCGTGCCCGGCTTGAAGTCCACCGGCACCGTCAACACCTTGGTCGCTTCGTCGAACTCGACCGCGCCTACCGACCACGGCGCGCCGATCCCCAGCGCCGCTTCAAACACCTTGGCCGTCATCCCAATCCCCGCGTCAGTGGTAAACCAGCCGAAATCCTACCCACTCAAATTTTCAGAGAGCCACCATTTCAGCCATCCCGACATCTCCCAGGCCGGCTACGCATCGCTCAATCCATGGCGCGGCAGGAAGGGCGCAGGGCTGCGTGTCCGCCACCGTATTCGGAGCAGGGCCTCCTGCATGACGGGAGGGGCATCACGACGCGTTGCTGTCACAAGAGCGGCAAATTGCCGCAGATGCGACGCCGTGTCGCATCGGGAACGGGCCCAACCGTCCCTATCATGATCACGTAGCGCAGCAGCCTGCTCGCGATCGCCCAATGCGCTGCATCCTGGCGATCGACCTGCAGCTTGCACGCCGACGATCACTTTTTCCTGGAGTGTGCTCCATGGACGCACTGCTGTTATCCCGGATC
This sequence comes from Xanthomonas sp. JL1, assembly GCF_038405005.1. Lineage (NCBI taxonomy): Bacteria > Pseudomonadati > Pseudomonadota > Gammaproteobacteria > Lysobacterales > Lysobacteraceae > Xanthomonas > Xanthomonas sp. JL1. The sequence goes on from NZ_JBBYGR010000019.1 coordinate 625, forward strand.
CAGTTCGGGTTCGTCATCGCGTTCCACGTGCTGTTTCCGGCATTCACCATCGGGCTTTCCAGTCTGCTGGCATTTCTGGAATGGCGCTGGCTGCGCACGCGTCTGCCAGTCTGGCGCGAGCTGTATTTTTTCTGGCAGAAGATCTTCGCGGTGTCATTCGGCATGGGCGTGGTCAGCGGCATCGTGATGGCCTTCCAGTTCGGCGCCAACTGGCCGGAATTGAGCCGGATTGCCGGTGGCGTGATCGGGCCGTTGCTGAGCTATGAAGTGCTCACTGCGTTTTTTCTCGAAGCCAGTTTCCTGGGCGTGATGCTGTTCGGCTGGGGGCGCATCTCCGAGCGCCTGCATTTCTTTTCCAGCTGCATGGTGGCGTTGGGCACGCTGGTCTCCACGTTCTGGATTCTCTCGTCCAATAGCTGGTTGCAGACGCCTGCGGGCTTTGATGTGATCGGCGGCATCGTGCATCCGGTGGATTGGTTGAAGATCATCTTCAACCCCTCGTTCCCTTACCGGCTAGCGCATATGGCGCTGGGCTCGTTCATCACCACCTGTTTTGTGGTGGGTGCAGTGGGCGCGTGGTATCTGCACCGCGGTGTGCATCGCGACGCCGGGCTGCGCATGCTCAAGCTGGCCGTGGTGTTTGCCGCAATCACCGTGCCGCTGCAGATCTTCGTCGGCGACATGCAGGGCTTGAACACGCTCAAGCATCAGCCGATGAAGATCGCCGCAATGGAAGCGCATTGGCATGCCGAACAGCCGGGCGAGGGATTTCCGCTGGTGGTGTTTGCGCTGCCCGATGCACAGGCCGAGCGTAATGATGACGAGGTGGCGATTCCGCGCCTGGGCAGCCTGATCCTGACCCACCGCCTGGACGGCAGCATCGCGCCGCTGACCTCGGTGCCGGCAAGCGAGCGCCCGCCGGTGACGCCGGTGTTCTTCGCGTTTCGCATCATGGTGGGGATCGGCTCATTGATGCTGCTGGTTGCCTGGGTGTCTGCGTTCGCGTTGTGGCGCGGCAAGCTGGTGCAGTGGCGCTGGTTGCTGGCGACCTGGCGCTGGATGTTGCCGAGCGGCTTCATTGCGCTGATTTCCGGCTGGTTCGTCACCGAGATCGGCCGGCAGCCCTATGTGGTCTACGGCTTGTTGCGCACCGCCGATGCGGTGGGTCCGCAGTCTGCGCTGATGACCACCATTTCGCTGGTGGTGTACGTGGCTGGCTACGCGTTCGTGTTCGGCTGGGGCATCTGGTACCTGGTCAAGATCGGCAAGCAAGGGCCCACCCCACATGCCAACGCGCCGCATCTGGATCATGGCGAACACACGCCGGCACGCCCGCTTTCGGCAGCGGATGCACCGATCGATGGAGCGGCATGATGGACATGGCGACGGTACTGACGGTGGCGTGGTTTGCGGTGATCGGCTTCGGGGTGCTGATGTACGTGGTGCTGGACGGCTTCGTCCTGGGCATCGGCATCCTGGCGCCGTTCCGCAAGGACGAAGCGCAGCTGGATTTGATGATGAACACTGCCGCGCCGATCTGGGACGGCAACGAAACCTGGCTGGTGCTGGGCGGGGCAGGACTGCTGGCCGCATTTCCCAAGGCGTACGGGGTGATCTTGTCGGCGCTGTATCTGCCGGTGCTGTTGATGGTGATGGCCTTAGTGTTTCGCGGCGTTGCGTTCGAATTCCGCTTCAAGGCGCATCGCTCGCGGCGTTTGTGGAGTCATGCGTTCGCCGTCGGTTCGATCCTGGCCACCTTCGCGCAGGGCGTGATCCTGGGCGCATTGGTGCAAGGCCTGCCGATCAAACATGATCGCTATGTCGGTGGCATCTGGGGGTGGTTCAGTCCGTTCGCGATGCTGACCGGCGCCGCCCTGGTATTCGGTTATGCACTGCTCGGCAGCACCTGGTTGATCCTCAAGACCGAAGGCCATGTGCAGCAGCTGGCGCGGCAGCTGAGCCGGCCGTTGACCATCAGCGTGTTGACCTTCATCGGCCTGTTCAGCGCCTGGTTGCCATCGCTGCAATCGCACGTGATGGAGCGTTGGTTCAGTGGCGCGCATTACCTGTGGCTGATGCCGGTGCCGCTGCTGGTTGCCATCGTGGGGTTCGCGCTGTGGCGTGCCACCGATGCGGAGCGCTCGGAGGCGCTGCCATTCCTGCTGGCGATGGGCCTGTTCGTGCTGGGCTTCCTGGGGCTGGTGCTGGGCATGTGGCCGTATCTGGTGCCGCCGGTCTACACCATCTGGCAAGCCGCCGCGCCGCCGTCGTCGCAGTTGTTTGTGATGGTGGGGCTGGTCATGTTGCTGCCATTGATCCTGGGCTACACGGTGTGGTCGTACCACGTATTCCGCGGCAAGGTCACCACTGACAATGGCTATCACCACTGAAGCGCGCTGGCGGTGTCATGCCATCGCGCGGGCACCGCGCCCGCGCGGCGTTGCGCAGTGTCAGCGCAGGCGCTGCTTGAACATCCATTTCCACATTGCCGGGTCCGCGTAGGTTGCGTCCCAGGCGTTGTGGTTGCCTTCCGGATATTCGCTGTAACGCACATTGGCGCCGACGCCTTTCGCGGCGCGATACAGCGCGCGGTCGTCGTGCGGCGGTACGGAATCGTCCTTGGCGCCATGGAACATCCAGATCGGCACGTGCTTGAGCTGGGTCACTGCCGCGGTGTACGGGTCCGCTTCCTTCGCCACCAGGCTGACGTACAAGGTACGGCGCTCATCGCGCGGTGCCTTGAGTGCGCCGCAGATCGGCACGATTGCCGCAAACCGCTGCGGCTGCATCAGCCCGATTTCCCAGGCGCCATAGCCGCCCATCGAGATGCCGGTGAGGTAGGTGCGCTGCGGGTCGGCGTTGAATTCGGCGCTGGCCGCATCCAGCGTGGCGATCGCCATGCGCGCGTTGACGCCCAGCCATTCTTCGTCGTCGGGGACCTGCGGCAGCACCACAAGTGCGGGAAAGTCGGCGGTGTGTTGGCTCAGATAAGGGCCCACGCCAACTTCGGCCTGGTCGCGCCCGTTATCGCCGCGCTCGCCCGATCCATGCAGGAACAGCACGATCGGGCGCGGCTGCGGCACCTTGGACGCCGGCACGAACACTTGATAGCGGTACAGGCGCCCTTCCAGTTTCAGCGTGCGGGTGACGAAGTGGCCGCGGCGTTCGTTGTGGCGGCGCCCAGCCATGCTGGAACAGCCAGCCACCAGTAGCGCAAGAACAATGACAACAAGACAACGACGAATCACGCAGCTCTCCCGACCGATTACATGGTTGCAGTATTACCGCATGCCGGTGCGCTGGGCTGTCGCGGCGCGGCGATTCCTGTCGAATATTCATCTGCTTGTCGTCATCGCATGCACGGCACATGGGTTCAATGCAATCGCAATCGCTGCAGGTCAGGGCAGCAGGATCAACGTGGCCAGGCCAAGAAAGCTCAGGAAGCCCATCACGTCGGTCAAGGTGGTCAGGATCACGCCACCGGCCAATGCCGGATCGAAGCCCAAGCGTTTCAACGTCACCGGCACCAGCACCCCGCCGGAAGCGGCAGTGAGCATGTTCACCGTCAATGCGGTGCCGATCACCAGCGACAGCATCGGCTGCCGTAACCAGACCAGCACGATCACGCCAAGCCCGATGCCCAGGCACAGCCCGTTGATCAGCGCGACAGTGAGCTCCTTCTTGAGCAAGGTCATCACGTTGGACGAGCCGATCTGGCCCAGCGCCAAGCCGCGGACCATCAGTGCCAACACCTGGGTGCCTGCATTGCCGCCCATGCCGGCCACGATCGGCATCAGCGCCGCCAGCGCCACCAGTTTTTCGATGCTGCCTTCGAACCTGCTGACCACGCTGGAGGCCAGAAACGCGGTGCACAGATTGATGCTCAGCCAGATCAGGCGGCGCCGGAATGCGCGCCGTGCCGGGCTGAACATGTCTTCGTCTTCGTCCAGGCCGGCTGCGCTCATGGCCTGGTGCTCGGCCTGCTCGCGGATGATGTCGACCACGTCGTCGATGGTGATGCGGCCGAGCAGGATGTTGTTGTCGTCCACCACCGGCGCCGAGATCCAGTCGTGGTCGGAGAAGCGCCGCGCCACTTCGTCGGACCCATCGCCGACATCGATCGCCGGCTGCTCGTCGTCGATCAGCCGGTTGACCGGGGTGCTGTCTTCATGGGTCACCAGCGCAGCCAGCGGCACCCGGCCCAGGTATTGATGGCGCCGGCTCACCACGTACAGGTGATCGGTGTGGTCGGGCAGCTCGCCCCGCAGGCGCAGATAGCGCAGCACCACATCCACGTTGACGTCGGCGCGCACGGTGACCACGTCCGGATTCATCAGACGTCCGGCGGTGTCTTCCGGATACGACAGCACCTGCTCGAGGCGCTCGCGGTTTTCGCGGTCCATCGACTTGAGCACTTCGTCGATGACGGTGTCGGGCAGGTCTTCGACCAGGTTGGCCAGATCGTCGATGTCTAGGTCTTCGACCGCAGCCACGATCTCGTCCGGGTCCATGTCGGCCAGCAGGCTTTCGCGCACTTCGTCGCCGACGTGCAGCAGCACTTCGCCATCGTCTTCTGGATCGACCAGCCCCCACACCACTTCGCGCTTGCCTGGCGGCAGCGATTCGAGCAGGTTGCCGATCTCCGCTGGCGCCAGCGTATTGACCAACCGGCGTACCGGCCCCAGGCGTCCACTATCCAGCGCGTCGGACAGCAAGCGGAGCTGGCGCGCGGTTCTGTCGTGGCGGACGGCTTCGGCCATGCGGCTCCCCGGAAGAGTGGACGCGTCATGCGTGGAAGACGCGGTGCTGGGTCAGCGCGGCATTATCGCTTGCACATGGTGACCAAACATACAGTGTCGCTGCAGCGTGTTTGCGCAGTGCGTGCGCAATGGACACATCCAGGCGGCGAGGGCTGCTGGAAACGTTTGGGGAACGGTGCGCGATTGGCTGGGTAGGCAGCATCGTCGAAGCGCTTATCGAGGACCAAATGCGTGGGCTTTAAGCCATCAGCCACGTTGCTGACGGTTGCGTGCGCCGCACACAGCAATTACCGCAGCAGCCCTTGTGCATGGCCCGCCAACCATTTTTCGATGCCCTTGCGGTCGCGGGCGCTCAGCAATTTTTCGCCGTGAACTCCTAACTCCCCCAGATGGATGTCGCGCACCGCGCGGCGCACTTCCAGCAAGGTCGCCGGATGCAGGCTGAACTCGGTGAGCCCCAACGCCAGCAGCATCGGCACGAAGCACGGGTCGCCGGCGATCTCGCCGCACACCGCCACCGGCTTGCCATGGGTGCGCCCGGTGGCGATCACCTGCGCGATCAACCGCAACACCGCCGGATGCAAGGGCGAATACAGCTCGCCCAGTGCCTCGTTGTTGCGATCCACCGCCAGCAGGTACTGCACCAGGTCGTTGGTACCGATCGACAGGAAATCGATATCGTCGATGAAGCAATCCAGCGCCAATGCTGCGGCCGGCACTTCGATCATTGCACCCAGCGGAATGTGCTCGGCGATCTCGTGGCCTTCCTCGCGCAGCTGCGCGGTGAGCTTCTTCAACTGCTTGCGCAGCAGCAGGATTTCTTCGCGGCCGCTGACCATCGGCACCAGGATGCGCACCGGCCCGTAGCCGGACGCACGCAGAATCGCGCGTAATTGCGTCTGTGCCACCGCCGGCCGTGCCAGCGACAGCCGCACGCCGCGCAGGCCCAGCGCAGGGTTGTCCTCATCAACGAGGGTCAGACCGGTGCGGTCGGCCTTGTCGGCGCCCAGATCCAGCGTGCGGATGGTGACCGGGCGGCCACTCATGCCCAGCACGGTATCGCGATAGGCATGGAACTGTTCGTCTTCGTCCGGCAGTTCGTTGCGCTGCAGGAACAGGAATTCGGTGCGATACAAGCCCAAACCGCTGGCGCCGAGCGCATGCGCTTTTGCCACGTCTTCCAGCGATTCGGCGTTGGCCAGCAGGGTGATATCGACGTTGTCGCGCGTGCGCGTGGGCTTGGAGCGCAACCGCCCCAGCTCGCGCTGTTCCTTGGCCAACGCGCGCAGGCGCTCGCGGTAGTCGCGCAGATGTTCGGGCTTGGGGTCGACGATCACCTGGCCCGAGCTGGCATCGACGATCAGCACATCGCCATCTTCGATGCGCTGCACCGCCTCGCTCACACCGACCACCAACGGCAGGTGCAGGCTGCGCGCCAGGATCGCGCTATGCGACAGCGCACTGCCGGCCGTGGTGACGATGCCGACGACCCCTTGCGCCTGCAGCTGCGCCAGCTCGGACGGGGCGACGTTGTCGCACACCAGGATCTCGCCGGCCACGCCCTTCAAGTCGGGCGCGCGCTTGTGCAAAAACGCATGGATGCGGCCGATCACGTGATCCAGATCGTCCATGCGACTCTTGAGGTACGCATCCTCCATCCCGTCGAATACGGCCGCCAAGCGATCACGCTGCACGCGCAAGGCATAGTCGGCGCTGTAACGGTGGGTGCGGATCAACTCATCCAGGCCTTGCAGCAGCTCCGGGTCGTCGAGCAGCAGCGCATGCAGTTCGAGAAATTCGCCCACTTCGCGTGCGAGCGCGCCGTGCAGACGGTCGCGGAGCTGCTGCATTTCGCCGCGCGCTGATTCGATCGCTGCATGCAATCGCTGCAGCTGCGTCTCTACCTGATTGGCGGGCACACGTTGCTCGGCCACTTCCAGCGTGTGGCTCTGGCGCACGCGCGCGCGGCCCAGTGCATTGCCGCGCGCAGCGCCATGTCCGCGTAACCGCAGGCTCACGCGTCTGCCCGGCGCAGCGGCGCCGTGTCGGTCGCAACGGCAACGACGCCGCGCATGCTCAGCTGTCCTCGTCGAAGCGACGTTCGAACAGGTCAACCAGCGCCTGCAGGGCCTCGGCTTCGTCTTCGCCGTCCAGCCGCACCACCACGCTGGTGCCTTGGCCGGCGGCCAGCAACATCACGCCCATGATGCTCTTGGCATTCACCTCGCGGCCCTTGGCTGCCAGGGTGGCGTTGCTGCGATAGGACGACAACGTCTGCACCAGCTTGGCGGTGGCCCGCGCATGCAGTCCGAGTCGGTTGGAAACTATGAGTTCGCGTTCAAGCATCGTCGATGATCGCTCCATTGCGAGTACCGGCCGCCGCAGTGGCGGGCAGCTCCTGCAATCCTTGTTCGGGGTAGTTCATCACCCGCAGCAGCATCGGCAGGCTCAGTGCGGACACCCGGCGAACCGGTGTGCCCAGCTTGGCCAGGCGATTGGCGAGATTGCTGGGGCTGGCGCCGTACAGGTCGGTTATGACCAGCACGCCGTCGCCGCTGTCGACTCTGCGCATCGCCGACGACGCCTGGGGCAGCAACGCGTCCAGGTCTGCATCGAACGGCACATCGAATGCTTCGGTCTTCAACGGCAACTGCCGCAACAGGCCTGTCGCCACGTTCAACAACGCGGCGCCGATGCCGGGATGAGTAATCAGGAGAATGCCACAGGCCATGCCGAAACGTTAACAGGTCAGCATGACTGCGCGATAGCGTCTGCCGGCACAGATGCGTCGCGAACTCAATAGCCGCTTGGGACCGCTGCAGCGAAGCGGCGGCAACAGGTGTCGCCATCGTGCGCTGCATACGTAGCGCCGATCCGCGACTTGTGCAGCGTCAGCAGTGCGGCCTGCATCGCAAGCGAGCGCTGCCAATTTTCCTCCAGCGAGTAGGGGCATGTCGCCATGCGTGGCGCAATCCCCTCGACGCATGGGGTGTGACGGCGCCAACGCATTGGTCGTGCAGCGTTGCATCGCGCGCCGAACGAAAACGCCAAGCGGTTTTCGGGACGTCGGCGATCCAGTCGCGTCAGCTGCAGCGTTGTCGGCCTGCGCAGCGTCCGCCAGACGCCAGCCCCCGCAGGCAATCGCAACCTAAACATAAGGCCAGCGAGCGTGTCGTCCTCAACGTAGGTGCACCACACTCACCTCGCAGGATGCCGCTGTCACGATTCCCGAATCCCCATTGCCGATTCCCGGCCCCTCAGTCCTGCTCGCGATGAAACGTCGCCACTTCCGGCCAGCCTTGTTCGCGTGCATGCCGGGCCATGCGTTCGGCCATATACACCGAGCGGTGCTTGCCGCCGGTGCAACCGAAGGCAATGGTCACGTAGCTGCGGGTGTCGTTGCGCAACCGCGGCAGCCAGGTGTCGAGCAGGTCGACGATCTGCGTGCTATAACGCCGCACGTCGGCTTCGTTGTCCAGATAGTTGCGCACGCCGGCATCGCGGCCGGTGAGCGGACGCAGTTCGGGGTCCCAGTGCGGATTGGGCAACACGCGCGCATCGAAGACGAAATCGGCCTCGGCCGGCACGCCGCGCTTGTAGGCGAACGATTCGAACAGCAGCGACAGGCGGTCGTTGCTGCCGAGCGCGAATTCGGTGACCACGCGGCGGCGAAACTGATGCACGTTGAGCGTGCTGGTATCGATGATGGCATCGGCCTGCACGCGCAGCGGCTCGGTCAACTGACGCTCACGGGTGATCGCTTCCGGCAGCGCCAGGCCGAGATGGCTGAGCGGATGGCGGCGGCGGGTGTCGGCGTAGCGCTTGATCAATGCCTCGTCGCTGGCCTCGAAAAACAGCAGCAGCGCTTCGATGCCGTATTCCTGTGCGGCCAGGCGCCATTGCGCCAGCTGGGTCAGGTCGCTGCGGCTGCGCACGTCGATGCCCACCGCCAGGCGCTGGTTGCCGATGGGGTTGCCACGCAAACGGCTTTTGACGAAGTCCGGCAGCAGCTCGACCGGCAGATTGTCCGAGCAGTAGTAATCCAGGTCTTCGAAGGTCTTCAGCGCGACCGATTTGCCCGAGCCGGACAGCCCGCTCACGATCATCAGCGTGGAGGGCGCGATACTCATGGCGTACGTCGCTCCAGCAGATTGCTGTGGCGGGCGATGAACATCGCCGCCGGATCGATGCCTTTGGTGCGCAGGATATGCAGGCGCGTGGCCGCTTCGGTCAGCACGGCCAGATTGCGGCCGGGCATCACCGGCAGGGTGATCAGCGGCACGTCCAGGTCCAGCACATGGCGGCTGCCGGAATCGCCGGTCAGGCGCTCGTAGCCGGAGGGTGTGGGCTCGGTCATCGGCCGGGTCAGGTGCACGATCAGGCGCAGGTATTTGTTTTTCTTCACCGCGGTGTCGCCGAACATGTCGCGCACGTTCAACACGCCCAGGCCGCGTACTTCGAGCAGATCCTGCAGCAACTCGGGGCAGGTGCCGTCGAGCACATCGGGCGCGATCTGGGTGAACTCCGGCGCATCGTCGGCCACCAGCCGGTGGCCGCGGCTGAGCAGTTCCAGCGCCAGCTCGCTCTTGCCCGAGCCGGCCTCGCCGGTGATCAGCACGCCGATCGAATAGATCTCCATGAACACGCCATGCAGCGTGACCCGCGGTGCCAGCGTGCGCGCCAGGTGGTAGGAGAGGTGATTGAGCAGTTCATGGCCGCGCTTGGGCGAGATCCACAGCGGCGTGTTGGATTCGTCCGCCGCCGCGCCCAGGTCTTCCGGGCAGGACTGGTTCTTGCTGATCGCCAGCGCCAGCGGTTGCACCTGGATGATCTTCTCGATGGTTTCCCAGCGCTGCCGCGCATCCAGCGAGTCCAGCCAGGCCAGCTCTTCCGTGCCCAGGATCTGCACCTTGTTGGGATAGATCACATTGAGATAGCCGGCCAGCGACGGGCGTCGCGCATTGTTGCTGCCGGCCTGGATCTCGCGGTGCTCGCCTTTCTGGCCGGCCACCCAGCGCAGCGCCAGCTTGTCGCGCTGTTGGTCGAACAGCTCGCGTGCGGTGATGCTGGTATTCATGCCGCGCTCGCCTGCGGTGGCGGGACGTCGGTGAGCAAGCCCATCAGGGCCTCGGCGTTGGGCGCGGCGCGCAGTCGCTGACGGAAGTCGGCATCGGAAAACCGTTCGGCCAGCTCCGACAGCAGCATCAGATGCTGATGGGTGTAGTGCGCCGGCACGGCCATGGCGAAGATCACGTCCACCGGCTCGTCCCCGCCGAACGTCACCGGCGTGTCCAGCCGCAGCAAGGCGCCGCGTGGCTCAGTGAGATTGGGGCAGCGCCCATGCGGAATGGCGATGCCGTGGCCGATGGCAGTACTGCCCAGGGCCTCGCGCTCGCACAGGTTGGCATAGAGCTCGTCGGCACCGGCCTGACGGCAGGACAGCAGGTCGGCGGCGGTGCGCAGGACGGTGTCGCGATCGGCGGCCGGCGACACCACGGTGCGCACGGCCGCCATCAGATCGGTTAAAGGCATGAGGGCATCAAGCGGGAAGCGTCATGCGGGATTGTCGCGCACCTCGCGGGCGTGGTGGTTACATTTCTTTTCTTTGTGCTTGAGCATCAGGCGGTCGAGCTTGTCGACCAGCAGATCGATGGCCGCATACATGGTGGAGCCGCTGGCGTCGGCGTGCAGGGTGCGACCGGGAAGGTTGACGGTGGCGACCACGTGGTGGTCCGGCTTGCGGACGGCCAGCTGCGTTCGGACTTCGCAGTGCTGGTCGAAATGGCGTTGCAGTCGTTGCAGCTTGCTTGCAACGTAGTCCCGCAGGGCGGGGGTCACTTCAAGCTGGTGGCCATACGTCTCGATACGCATCGGATACCTCCATTGGTCAGTGGGCCAATGAACCGTTCCGGTGATCCGACTAACCCGGCGCAGGCCGGCGTTGCGGTGGTTGCAACGTCAGGCGATGCGGACGCGTTCGTGGGAGGCGGAAATGTTCATGGCCTCACGATACTTCGCAACGGTGCGCCGCGCTACTGGTACGCCGGATGTTTTCAGCAGATCGGCCAGCTTGGCGTCGGACAGCGGTTTGCGCGGATTTTCCGCATCGATCAGGCGCCGGATCATGGCCTGGATCGCCGTGCTGGAAGCCTCGCCGCCGCTGTCGGTGTCGATCCCCGAGGCGAAGAACGAGCGCAGCGCAATGGTGCCGCGCGGGGTGCGCACGTATTTGCGGGAGATCGCGCGGGAAATGGTGGATTCGTGCAGGCCGAGCTCGCCTGCGATCTCGCGCAGGGTCAACGGACGCAGGGCCTGTGCACCGAACTCCAGGAACCCGGCCTGATGCTGCAGCAGGCAGCGCACCACCCGCAGCAGGGTTTCGCCGCGTGCTTCCAGGCTCTTGAGCAGCCAGCGCGCTTCCTGCAGCTGCCCGCGCAGGTAGCCGGCGTCGGATTCGCCGCAGCTGCGAATCAGGTTTTCGTAGCCGCGGTGGATGGTGACCTTGGGCTGCGCACGGCCGGCCAGCGAAGCCCGCCACACGCCGCGCTGACGCCAGATCACGCAGTCCGGTACCACGTAGGTATCTTGCGACAGGTCGCCGATCTGCTTGCCTGGGCGCGGGTCCACTGAGCGCACCAGTTGCACCGCCTGTTCGACATCGGCGGCTGAACGCTTGAGCTCGTGTGCCAGGCCGGCTACGCCGCTGCGCGGCAGCCGTTCCAGCGGGCCGGCGACGATCTGCAACGCCAGCTCGCGGCCCGGCGTTGCGGGGTCGAGCACGGCCAGCTGCAGCGCCAGACATTCGCCTAGCGTGCGCGCGCCCACACCGACCGGGTCGAAGCGCTGGATCTGGTGCAAGACGGTAAGCACGTCGGCCTCGTCCACCACCGCGCCGAGCGCCAGGGTTTCGAGAATGGCCGATAGCGGCTCGCGCAGATAACCGTCTTCATGGATCCCATTCGTTCGCGCACGCCAAGTCCTGCCCGCGAGCTTCTGCCCGGACCCCAACCGGATAGGGTTCAGCCGACTGCAGATCGGGGGGGGGCTCCGCCTGCTGGCGGCCCCCTGGATGGCTTGCCCGCTCGGCGGACGATGTCCCGGACCCGGCTGCCATCTCCCCCTGCGCCCTCGCCTGCGTTCTCGGCGGGCAGCTTCAGCGATCTGCTCCGTCAGTTCGATCCGTCGCTTCTTGATACATCGCTTCTTGATTCGATGCCTGCCGTCGGCACGCCGCATACAGCGGCTGCCCCAGCAGAATGGGATGAGGCGCAATCGGGTCTGCGTGCAGCCGATGACCCGCCACCCACCGTGCCTGTCGCTGTCACTGCCGCGCGGCCGCCGCGCGCCAAGCCGGCCCCGCGACGGCGTGCGGCGCAACCCTCCGACGCTTCGCCGGCCGCGCAGGTGGATCTACGCACGCTCGGCTACAGTCAGCAGCAGCAAGAGAAGATCAAACCGAAGGTGCGTTCGACAGTGGCGCAGCACCACGAGGCACTGGTGGGCCATGGGTTTACACACGCGCACATCGTTGCGCTCAGCCAACACCCGGCAGCGTTAGGGACCGTTGCTGTCACGTATCAGGACATAATCAGGGCGTTGCCAGAGGCGACACACGAAGACATCGTTGGCGTCGGCAAACAGTGGTCCGGCGCACGCGCCCTGGAGGCCTTGCTCACGAAGGCGGGGGAGTTGAGAGGTCCACCGTTACAGTTGGACACAGGCCAACTTGTCAAGATTGCAAAACGTGGCGGCGTGACCGCAGTGGAGGCAGTGCATGCATCGCGCAATGCACTGACGGGTGCCCCCCTGAACCTGACCCCGGACCAAGTGGTGGCCATCGCCAGCAATATTGGCGGCAAGCAGGCGCTGGAGACGGTGCAGCGCCTGTTGCCGGTGCTGTGCCAGGACCATGGCCTGACCCCGGACCAGGTGGTGGCCATCGCCAACAATAACGGCGGCAAGCAGGCGCTGGAGACGGTGCAGCGGCTGTTGCCGGTGCTGTGCCAGGACCATGGCCTGACCCCGGACCAGGTGGTGGCCATCGCCAGCAATATTGGCGGCAAGCAGGCGCTGGAGACGGTGCAGCGGCTGTTGCCGGTGCTGTGCCAGGACCATGGCCTGACCCCGGACCAGGTGGTGGCCATCGCCAGCCATGGCGGCGGCAAGCAGGCGCTGGAGACGGTGCAGCGGCTGTTGCCGGTGCTGTGCCAGGACCATGGCCTGACCCCGGACCAGGTGGTGGCCATCGCCAGCCATGGCGGCGGCAAGCAGGCGCTGGAGACGCTGCAGCGGCTGTTGCCGGTGCTGTGCCAGGACCATGGCCTGACCCCGGACCAGGTCGTGGCCATCGCCAGCCACGATGGCGGCAAGCAGGCGCTGGAGACGGTGCAGCGGCTGTTGCCGGTGCTGTGCCAGGACCATGGCCTGACCCCGGACCAGGTCGTGGCCATCGCCAGCAATGGCGGCGGCAAGCAGGCGCTGGAGACGCTGCAACGGCTGTTGCCGGTGCTGTGCCAGGACCATGGCCTGACCCCGGACCAGGTCGTGGCCATCGCCAGCCACGATGGCGGCAAGCAGGCGCTGGAGACGGTGCAGCGGCTGTTGCCGATGCTGTGCCAGGACCATGGCCTGACCCCGGACCAGGTGGTGGCCATCGCCAGCCATGGCGGCGGCAAGCAGGCGCTGGAGACAGTGCAGCGGCTGTTGCCGGTGCTGTGCCAGGACCATGGCCTGACCCCGGACCAGGTGGTGGCCATCGCCAGCCACGATGGCGGCAAGCAGGCGCTGGAGACGGTGCAGCGGCTGTTGCCGGTGCTGTGCCAGGACCATGGCCTGACCCTGGACCAGGTGGTGGCCATCGCCAGCCACGATGGCGGCAAGAAGGCGCTGGAGACGGTGCAACGGCTGTTGCCGGTGCTGTGCCAGGACCATGGCCTGACCCCGGACCAGGTCGTGGCCATCGCCAGCCACGATGGCGGCAAGCAGGCGCTGGAGACGGTGCAGCGGCTGTTGCCGGTGCTGTGCCAGGACCATGGCCTGACCCCGGACCAGGTCGTGGCCATCGCCAGCAATGGCGGCGGCAAGCAGGCGCTGGAGAGCATTGTTGCCCAGTTATCTCGCCCTGATCCGGCGTTGGCCGCGTTGACCAACGACCACCTCGTCGCCTTGGCCTGCCTCGGCGGACGTCCTGCCCTGGATGCAGTGAAAAAGGGATTGCCGCACGCGCCGGAATTGATCAGAAGAGTCAATCGCCGTATTGGCGAACGCACGTCCCATCGCGTTGCCGACTACGCGCAAGTGGTTCGCGTGCTGGAGTTTTTCCAGTGCCACTCCCACCCAGCGCAAGCATTCGATGACGCCATGACGCAGTTCGGGATGAGCAGGCACGGGTTGGTACAGCTCTTTCGCAGAGTGGGCGTCACCGAATTCGAAGCCCGCTGCGGAACGCTCCCCCCAGCCTCGCAGCGTTGGGACCGTATCCTCCAGGCATCAGGGATGAAAAGGGCCAAACCGTCCCCTACTTCAGCTCAAACACCGGATCAGGCGTCTTTGCATGCATTCGCCGATTCGCTGGAGCGTGACCTTGATGCGCCCAGCCCAATGCACGAGGGAGATCAGACGCGGGCAAGCAGCCGTAAACGGTCCCGATCGGATCGTGCTGTCACCGGCCCCTCCACACAGCAATCTTTCGAGGTGCGCGTTCCCGAACAGCGCGATGCGCTGCATTTGCCCCTCAGCTGGAGGGTAAAACGCCCGCGTACCAGGATCGGGGGCGGCCTCCCGGATCCTGGTACGCCCATCGCTGCCGACCTGGCAGCGTCCAGCACCGTGATGTGGGAACAAGATGCGGCCCCCTTCGCAGGGGCAGCGGATGATTTCCCGGCATTCAACGAAGAGGAGCTCGCATGGTTGATGGAGCTATTGCCTCAGTCAGGCTCAGTCGGAGGGACGATCTGAGTCCAGCGCGTCGATCAGTATCGCGCCGATCTGGCGGTCGCGTGGCGACAACGGCGATAGATGCAGCTGCCACAAGAGGTGATCGGCCAGTGTTTCGGATTCGGCGACGCGCTCGGCGGCACCGCCGGACTCGTCGTCGTCGAAACTGCCGCCGCTGCCCGAGCCGGTCCACTGCAGTTCGTCCTGCGACCAATCGTCATCGCGCTCGGCAGGCGCGGCTTCTTCGCGCTGGGATTCTTCAGTGGACGCGGACGGCGAGGATTCCACCGCGGTGTCGCTGGCCGCATGCGCGGCTTCGTCGGCCCATTCCAGCAGTGGATTGGTTTCCACTGCTTCGGCGATTTCCACTTCCAGCTCGGTGGTGGACATCTGCAATAGCTTGATCGCCTGACGCAATTGCGGCGTCATGACCAACTGCTGTGCTAGCGATGTCTGGAGCCGAGCTTTCATGCGGGCACTGACTGAAAAAAGCGTTTGCTCGGCGGCGCGCTCAAAGGCGGAAAGTTTCACCCAGATACACGCGACGGACGTCGGGATTGGCTAGCAACATGTCTGGTGCCCCCTGCGCCAGCACGCCCCCCTCGGCGAGGATATACGCGCGGTCGCAGATTCCCAAGGTCTCGCGCACGTTGTGATCGGTGATCAGCACACCGATGCCGCGTTCCTTGAGGTGGATGATGATGCGCTGGATCTCGCCGACCGAAATCGGGTCCACGCCGGCGAAGGGTTCGTCCAGCAGCATCATGCGCGGCTTGGCCGCCAGCGCACGCGCGATTTCGCAACGCCGCCGCTCGCCGCCGGAGAGGCTGGCGCCGAGTTGATCGGCCACATGGGTGATCTGCAGTTCTTCGAGCAGCGAAACCAGTTCTTTCGCGCGGCCGGCGTTGTCGAGTTCCTCGCGCAGCTCCAGCACCAGGCGGATATTGTCGGCCACGGTGAGCTTGCGGAAGATCGATGGTTCCTGCGGCAGGTAACCGACACCCAACTTGGCGCGTGCGTACATCGGCTCGGCGGTGAGGTCGCGGCCGTCCAATTCGATACGCCCTGCATCGGCTTCGACCAGACCCACGATCATGTAGAAGCAGGTGGTCTTGCCGGCGCCATTGGGGCCGAGCAGGCCGACCACTTCGCCGGCCTCGAGCGTGAGGCCGAATTCCTTGACCACTTCGCGTTGCTTGTACTTCTTGCGCAGACCAGTGGCGACCAGCATTACTTCTTCCTCTGCGGCTTGGCAGCCGGTGTCGGGGCGGGCGTTGCGGCGTCAGGCGCCGCATTTTTCGGCTGGATAATGGTGCGCACGCGGCTGCCGTCGCCGCCGCTTTGCATGTTGCCGGTCTTGGTGTTGTAGACCATGCGCTGGCCGGCGTTGGTGCCCTTGGGCGAATCGACCTTGTAATTGCCGGTCAGGATGATGATGTCATCGGCGACCTTGTATTCGATGTTGTCGGCCTGGCCGTGCATCATCGCGCCGTCGTCCATCTCCTGCTTGAGCGTGGCCTGCTTGCCGTTGAGCACCACGCGATCGGTCTGGCCGTTCTTCTGGAAGATATCGGCGGTGTCGGCGTGGATTTCCAGCGTGCCCTGGGTGATCACCACATTGCCGCTGAAACGGCACTTGCCGCTGTCGTCGAGCATGTTGCAATCGTTGGCGTTGGAGTCGATCGCCATCGGCTGATTGCGATCGCTGGTCTTGGCCATTGCCAGTGCAGGCAACAGCAGTGCGGCAAACGCCAGTTTAGCGGGCAGCATTCGGTTCATAGCGGGTCTTGACCTGAGAAAGGAGCTTGTACTGGCGTGATTTGAGGTCGGCAGCAAAGCCGACGCCGCTCTGCATGATACCCGGGCGGGTCATGGTCACTGGCGCGTCGGTCTTGGCGATGTTCTGTTGCGGGAACACGTCCAGGCTCTGGGTGCGGAACGTGGTCGGCGGAGTTGCGCCGCCGGTCGGGCTGTCGCCCTCAACATCGCCGCGCAGACGCAGCTGGGTGCCGTCCGGGTTGACCCAGCCCGTCTTGGAGCGCAGGGTCCACGGCAGATTGGCGTTGTCGGGCATCAGAAACACCGGCGTGGTGATGTCTGCGGTCTGGTCGGCACGGTTGCGATGCATTTCCGGCGCGCGCAGCGTCATCGATTCCTTGCCGCTCTGCTTGTTCAGGGCGATCAGCTCGAAGTCGCGCAGGATGTAATCGGCGCCGGACTGCTGCACGGCCGCAGCGGCAGGGCGGGCGCGCTGCTTCCATGCCGACCAGCCGGAAATCACGGCGGCGGCGAACAGCGTGACGCCCAGGGTGGTGCGCCAATTCCAATTCATGCCGAAAACCCTTCGATGATGCGCTCAACCTGGCCTTGCGCGGCCAGCACCACATCGCACACCTCGCGCGCGGCACCTTCGCCGCCGCGCGCACGGGTATTCCACTGCACGCGCTCGGCGATCCACGGGTGTGCGGTGGCCGGAGCCACCGGCAGGCCGACCGCGAGCAGGGCGGGCAGGTCGGGGAGGTCGTCGCCCATGAACAGCACCTGGTCCAGCGACAATCCGTGCTCCTGGCACAGCGCCAGCACCGCCATGCGCTTGTTCTTCACCCCGATCTGCACGTGCAGGCCCAGGTCCTGGCCGCGCTTTTCCGCCGACAGGCTGGCGCGCGCAGTGATCAGCGCAACATGGATGCCGGCCTGGTCGAGTTGCTTGAGGCCCTGTCCGTCGAGCACGTTGAACGCCTTGCTCTCGTTGCCGGCGTGGTCGTAGTACAGGCGGCCGTCGGTCAGGGTGCCGTCGACGTCGAAACAGGCCAGACGGATGCGCGCGGCGCGTTCGATCAGCTCGGCTGGAAGGTGCTGCAAAGGGGAATAGGGCATCGGCACGAATCGGTAAGAACGGGGTCCGGCGGTTGAAAAATGAACCTGTTAAACCACCTTGGCGCGCAACAGGTCGTGAATGTTCAATGCGCCCACCGCGCGCTGCTGCGCATCGACCACGATCAGGCCGTTGATCTTGTAGTCCTCCATCAGCCGCGCCGCCTCGGCGGCCAGCTGGTCGGCGCCGATGGTGCGCGGGTTGCGCGTCATCACCTGTGCGATGCCGGCGCTGCGCACGTCGATGTCGCTGTCCAGTGCGCGGCGCAGGTCGCCGTCGGTGAACAGCCCGATCAGGCGCTCGTCGTTGTCCACCACGGCGGTCATGCCCAGCCGCTTGCGGCTCATTTCCATCAGCGCCTCGCTCAGGCTGGCGTCTTCACGCACACGCGGCAGGTCGTCGCCGGCATGCATCACGTCGGTGATGTGCAGCAGCAGGCGCCGGCCCAGGCTGCCGGCCGGATGCGAACGCGCGAAGTCGTCGGCGGTGAAGCCGCGCGCATCGAGCAAGGCGACTGCCAGCGCATCGCCCATCGCCAGCGAGGCGGTGGTGCTGGAGGTGGGTGCCAGATGCAACGGGCAGGCCTCGGCGGAGACGCTGACGTCCAGGTGCACGTCAGCGGCCTGGGCCAGGGTGGAACTGGTGCGGCCGGTCATGGCGATGATCGGGTTGCCCTGGCGCTTGAGCACCGGCAGCAGCATGCGCACTTCATCCGATTCCCCCGAATACGACAGCGCCAGCACGATGTCGGCCTCGGTGATCATGCCCAGGTCGCCATGGCCGGCTTCGCCGGGGTGCACGAAGAACGCCGGAGTGCCGGTGGAGGCGAGGGTGGCAGCGATCTTGCGCGCCACATGGCCGGACTTGCCCATGCCGGTGGCGACCACCCGCCCGCGCGAGGCCAGCACCAGCCGGCAGGCCGCGGCGAACTCGCTGCCGATGCGCGCGCCCACGTTGGCCAGCGCCTCGCGCTCGATCTCCAGCACGCGCTGACCGCTGGCAACCAGACTGGCGTCGCTGACGGTGGCGGGAGGCAGGTGCGAGACAGCCATGCGGGAACTCGGGTGAAGAGTAGAATGTGCGCTCATTTTATGAGGAAACGCCCTGTGGACGCCGAAACCATCCGTAAACTCATCGAATCCGGCGTGCCCGAAGCCCGCGTCGACGTGCACGGTGATGACGGCGTGCACTTCGAGGCCACCGTGGTCAGCCCGGCATTCGTCGGCAAGGCACCGCTGGCGCGGCACCGCATGGTCTATGCGACCCTGGGCGAGCTGATGGGCGGGGCGATTCACGCGCTGCAGCTGAAGACCCTGACGCCTGAAGAAGGCTGAGCGCGTTGGCTGCGCTTGCTGCCAGACGAGCTGAGCTAGGGCTGGGCGGTACGCACCTGCATCATGGCGCCCTCCGCTGGCCGTCCACGAACACCTAATCACTGCAGCTGGGGCCTTGCAGCCCCACTCGGCGTCGTTCGATCTGTGCGCCTCAGCGCCACGCCGTTTGCACTGAGGCCGAAACGCTCGCACGTCATTCCCCGCCACACCTTCTCTTTTCGGATTTCTTAAGATTCCCATGGCAAAAATCGTAGTGACCGGCGGCCAAGCGCTGCAGGGCGAAGTCAATATTTCCGGTGCCAAGAACGCAGTGCTGCCGATCCTGTGCGCGACCCTGCTGGCCGACGCGCCGGTGCAGATCAGCAACGTGCCGCATCTGCACGACGTGATCACCATGGTGAAATTGCTCAGCGAGCTGGGTGCCGAAGTCACCATCGACGAAGGCACGCTGGCCAAGGGCCGTTCGATCCTGGTCGACCCGCGCTCGGTCACGCATCAGATCGCGCCGTACGAGCTGGTCAAGACCATGCGCGCCTCGATCCTGGTGCTGGGCCCGCTGCTGGCGCGCTACGGCACCGCCGAAGTGTCGCTGCCCGGCGGCTGCGCGATCGGCTCGCGCCCGGTGGATCAGCACATCAAGGGCCTGCAGGCGCTGGGTGCCGAGATCAGCGTGGAGAACGGCTACATCAAGGCCACCAGCCACGGGCGCCTGAAGGGCGGCCGCTACGTGTTCGACATGGTCAGCGTCACCGGCACCGAGAACGTGCTGATGGCCGCGGTGCTGGCCGAGGGCACCACGGTGCTGGAAAACGCGGCGATGGAGCCGGAAGTCACCGACCTGGCCGACTGCATGATCGCACTTGGCGCGCAGATCGAAGGTGCCGGAACCCCGCGCATCGTGGTGCAGGGCGTGCAGCGTCTGGGCGGCGGGCACCATGCGGTGCTGCCGGATCGCATCGAAACCGGCACCTTCCTGGTCGCTGCGGCGATGACCGGCGGCAGCGTCACCGTGCGCCGCGCCCGCCCGGAAACCCTGGATGCAATGCTGGACAAGCTCACCGAAGCCGGCGCCACCATCACCACCACCGCCGACAGCATCACGCTGGACATGCAGGGCAAGCGCCCGCGCGCAGTCAGCCTGACCACCGCGCCGTACCCGGCGTTTCCCACCGATATGCAGGCGCAATTCATGGCGCTCAACTGCGTGGCAGACGGCGTGGGCGTGATCAACGAAACCATCTTCGAAAACCGCTTCATGCACGTCAACGAGCTGCTGCGCCTGGGCGCGGACATCCAGGTCGAAGGCCACACTGCCATCGTGCGTGGTGCCGCACGCCTGAGCGGCGCGCCGGTGATGGCCACCGACCTGCGCGCATCGGCGTCGCTGATCCTGGCTGGCCTGGTGGCCGATGGCGACACCACCATCGACCGCATCTACCACCTGGACCGTGGTTACGAAAACATCGAGGAGAAGCTGGGGGCGCTGGGCGCGACCATCCAGCGCACCGCATGATCCTGCGCGGACGTTTCACTACCCGGCGCAAGATCCTGCTCGGGGTCATCGTGCTGATCCTGGCGTGGCTGGCCTATGCCTGGAGCGTGGGCATGGCCATCACGCAGGGTGTCGAGTTCAAGGACATGGACTGGAACAACGACGGCACCGCCAGCCGCGACGAGATCGCGCAATCGTTCTATGCGGTGGCGGTGAAGAAGACGGTCGAAGGCAAGCGCCATTGCAACCTGTTTTATTGGCGCAAGAACGACCAGCAGATTCGTGTGGATTGCCGCACCGTGTTCACCACTGGCGATGACAAGGCAGCGGGTAAGCCCTGAGAAGTCATCGGTCGTCGCTGATAGATAGATTGATTGCAAAGCGGCTGGTTTGAGGATTCGCGCAGGGCCCTTGCCCGCCCACCATTGCGGGACACGCTGCAAGTACGTCCTTGTCAGCTCCGTGGCGGCATCCATGCCGCCAAGGGTCCCGCGACGGTGAGCGGGCAAGGACCGGTCGAGATGGTCGGTGTACGTGGTTTGGAAAAGCACTGACAGAGGGCTTTGCCCTGCTCTCTCGCTTCAGCAAAGCTGCCGGCACATTCTCTTGCGCGGTGTCCTCGTCCGTCCTTCCAATGCGCAAATTCGAGAAGAAATGCATAGGGGGCCGATCGGTGATCCGAAGATCCGCCGGTTGCTGTGTCATCGCCTTCAACAAAACAGCCAGCAAACGCTCTGGCGTGGTGTCCTCGCCGCTTGCAGGACCGTTGGCGGCATGGATGCTGCCATCGAGCGCCCATGGACGGGTTTACGGCGTGTCCCGCGAGCGGTGAGGGCACCGCGCACTCCGCGCATTCGACTCACCAGGCTTTAGACCTGAGCTTCAGAGCGCAGCCCACCAAATTCACGCGTGGGAATTCCGCCGGCACGTCAGCCAGCGATCGCCGCTCGTGTGTCATCGCAAGAGCCAATAAAAAAGGCATTTCCCAATAAAGTGGGAAAACGCTTCTGTGCTGAGCCAACAGCATCTTTCTACCTGATTAGCCCCGACCTTCAGCTGCAGCACCTCCGCGCTTATCGCTAAACCGGGCCAATGCCAGGCCGCCATGGGGTCCTGGCTGAAAGAACTGCGCACCGGCTCCTCGCATCAGCAGCGCCAAGATCAGACATCATGGAAACCATCGGTAAAACGAAGCTATTTGCAGGACTGCAACAAAAATCCAGCTGATGGTCAGGGCTAATCAGGTCTTTCTATTGAGGTAACCGCATCAAGTGTGCATCCGCATATTGGCGACCTACTGCCAACATACTGCTGTTGGCGGTTGTTCCCCGCTACCTGGCTCATCAGCAACGCACCTCAGTGCGTTACCTGCCTGAGCATCAATGCACCTCAGCGCGCCCCGACGCATGGTCGGGCTGGCGAAGATCGCTCAACGCAGCGCCTTGATGGTCAGGTCCAGCGCGTCCTGGCCCTTTTCCTTCTGCAGCAGGCGTGCCGGCACCGGCAGATCCTTGACCACCCACGCGATCAATTCCTTGTCGCCGTCCTCGCGCGAAACCTTGGTGGCTTGCTCCTGTTTGCCGTTGACGGTGATGGTTTCCTTGCCGACCACCTTGTAGCTCATCGGCTTGACGCGGCCTTCGTCCACCATGCGGTAGTTGAGTGGCTTGCCGGTGGCCAGATCGCGCGTGATCGCCAGGTTGATCAGCAGCGCATCCATGTCGCCGGGCTGCAGTTTCACCGGGCCGCGGCGGTCCGGCTTGATGTCGCCGCCCCAGGTCGCCTGACTGGTCTTCCAGTCGTAGCTGGCAGTGACGTTACGGCGCTTGACCATCATCGAGGAGGTGTCGTTGCTGCTCACCGGGCGCAGTTGGCCGTTGGCTTCTTCGAATACCGTGCTCTGGGTCAAGTTGGCCAGCTGGTTCTGGATGGTGAGCGTATAGCGCCACTGATTGGCGCCGGCAGCAGCCAGCGTCATGGTGCCGTTTGCCTGCATGCCCATGTAGTTGGCCGAATAGTCGGCCTGGAAGGGCTGCATGGCGAACGCGGGCAGGCTGGACATCGCCAGTGCGGCGGCGGCGATCACGGCGCTGGTACGGGAGAAGAGGTTCATCGCTTAGGCTCCTTGGTATTCGACCAGGCGCAGATCGATCTGATCTTCACCTTTGTCACGTTGCAGGATGCGCACCGGCGTCGGAACTCCGTTCGCAATCCAGAGGATGGTTTCGTTGTCGCCGCTGTTGACGCGATACACGCGCAGGGCGTCGTAGCTCAGATCGCCCACCTGCACCACCTCGGTAGCATCGGCAGCGCGGTAGTCGTATTTGCGCACCTTGCCCACATCGACATAGCGATAGCTGAGGTTGCGCCCGGGTTGCGCATCGCGCATCAGCGACAGGTTCAGCGACAGCGCGCTTTGGTCGCCGTGCTGCAAGGGGATCGGCTGCTGGCGATCTTCCTTCAGGTCCCCGTTCCACTGCGCGGTGCCGGCTTGCCAGTTGTAGACGCCGGTGACCTTCTTGCCGAAGAACATCGCCTTGCGCACCGTGCTCTGGCTCAGCGGCACATACGTGTCTCCATCGACGCGGAACACCGTGCTCTGCTCCAGGTTCAGGCCCAAAATGCTGGCGAAGCCCTTGCGGCCACGCACCGACATGTCGATGCGCCACTGGCTACCGTCGCCGTGGCTGACCTGCATGGTGGCATCGCCGGCCTCCTTGCCGCGGTAGAACGCCTGGTAGGTCGCCACGAACGGCTCCAGCGGCGGCGGTGTCCAGGTGCTGGCGGGCAGGGCGGTTGCCGATGCTGGTGCAGCGGCCGGAGCCGCAACCGGAGCGGGCGTCGCCGGGACACGCGCAGCGGGCACTTGTTGCGCACGGCCATTGCCGGCCTGGGTGAGGAGGGCGACGGTCAACAGCGCGGCGGCGATCGGGATGACGTTCATGCGCTGGTAGCAGGCACGGGGGCCGCAAGGATGTCCGAGACGGGATGAGGGGGGCGTGTCCGCATTCAGGCGAATGCGATGTCTGCGGACTCTAGTCGTAATGGCGTAAACAGGCACTGACCGTCGATATGCACGGTATCGCCCTGCACCGCGACGCGACCACTGGCGAGCAGTTGCAGTGTGGCCAGTAGGAGCGGGTGCTCACGGGCCAGTACGCGCGCGGCCAGTTGCTCGGCGTTGTCGCCGGGCAGCACCGGGACGCGCGCCTGCGCGATCACCGTGCCGGCATCCAGCTCCGGCACCACCAGGTGCACGCTGGCGCCATGCTCTGCATCGCCGGCCTCCAGTGCGCGTGCATGCGTGTGCAGGCCGCGGTATTTGGGTAGCAGCGACGGATGGATGTTGAGCATGCGCCCGGCAAAGCGGCGCACCAGCGGCTCACCCAGGATGCGCATATAGCCGGCGCAGATCACCCAGTCCGGTTGCGTCGCAGCGATCGCATCGCCGAGTGCGGCGTCGAACGCAGCGCGGTTGGCGAAATCGCGCGGGCTGGCGCTCCAGCGACGCCTCTGCTCGACCTTCTGCAACGCTGGCGCCTGCGGGCGATCGGAAAACACTCCGACCACCTCGGCACGCAGGCGCCCACTGGCGATCGCATCGACGATGGCCTGCAGATTGCTACCGCGCCCGGAGGCCAGCACGGCCAGGCGCAGGCGGGCCTCAGGTGCGTGCATTGAATAACGTCCTCACAACGGGGTAGGCAGCCAGGCTGCCAAGGGTGGCCAGCAGCATGTCGGTGTGCGCATCCCACGGGTCACCTTGTTGTCCGTTGTAGGCCTCCGCGGCCTGCGGCGACAGCAGCAAGGCGATGCCCCATTCGAACCATTCGTAGACCAGGCTGACGCACATGATGCTCATCACAGTGAGGCAGAACGTCTGCCCTAGCGTCAATTTGGGCCACAGCCGCACCATCAGCTGCGCAATGGCCGGCGTCAAGCACAGCCCGAACAGCAGATGGATCAGCCTGTCGAAATGATTGCGTGTCCAGCCGAAGGTGGCGCTGGGCGACCAGTGCAAGAGCTGCTGGCTCCATTGCTCGTAAGGCACGTTGGAATACAGCCAGCGCGCGCCGATGCAGTGCATGCCGATGAACACGCAGATGCTTACGAACGCGCCATTGTTCAACGGCCGGCGGCGGTCGGCCCACACTAGCGCGATCAGCCCAAGCACTGTCAGCGAGCTATGCAAGGCCTGCTCGGCCGGCCACAGCGGGGCGATCCAGGTCGCCACAAATAACGCGCTGGTGACGGCCAACGCAGCCAGTTTCGTGCGGCGCATGGCGCTTGTGCTCACAGACGTCTCAAACAGCCGCGTTGCCGGCGCCGAACAGTGCTTTGACCTGCGGGCGCAGCAGCGTCACCAGCGTGAACACGCCAAGCACGGTGCCGAACGGCATGAAAGAACAGGAAATGCCAGCCACGATCAGGCACAGCAGATGCTTCCTGCGCTGAGCGATGCAGCGTCCAGCGTAGGCCATGAGACCGGCCATGGTCAGGCCGCCCAGAATGAGCATCGTTGCAATGATCACGAAGATCCAGCCGAACAGCTGCATGTCCGGTGCCGTCTGCCCAGTGCTGTCTTTCATGGGCAGCCGCGCGGTGACGATGGCCAGCCCCATGAACAGGTGGATCAGCGGCATCAGCGAAAACAATCCGGTGAAACCGCCCAGCACGTAATGGAAAATCGACAACAGCTTGAGATGCTGCAGGTCATCGGCGCTGGCCGACGCCAACGCCGGCGGTGGGAGTGGTGACGCGTCCATGCAGATTCCTCGCTCAGTCGATGCGCACGCGCTCGTCGCCGTGTGCCGGCACCACCTGACCAATGCGCCAATGCGCCAGCGACTGCGCATCCAGCGCCTGTTCCAGCGCAGCCGCTTCCGCGGGCGCGGCGATCAGCACGAAGCCGATCCCGCAATTGAAGGTGCGCCACATTTCGGCATCGGCCACCGCACCTTCGCGCTGCAACCAGGCGAATACCGGCGGCAGCGTCCAGGCGCTGGCGTCGATGTCCAGGCCCAGCCCGTCGGGAATCACGCGAATGATGTTTTCGGTAAGGCCACCACCGGTGATATGCGCCATGGCATGGATCGCTTGGCCGTGCGACTTCAGCAGCGCCAGCACCGGCTTGACGTACAGCGCGGTCGGCGCCATCAACGCATCGATCAATTTGGTGCCGTCGTCCAGCACATGCTCGGCCGGCGCACCGGCACGCTCATAGATCTTGCGTATCAACGAATAGCCATTGGAATGCGGGCCCGACGAAGCGATGCCGATCAGCACGTCGCCGTCGCGCACCTGCGCGCCATCCAGCAACTGCGACTTCTCGACTGCGCCGACGGTGAAGCCGGCCAGGTCGTATTCGCCCGGCGGGTACATGTCGGGCATTTCAGCGGTTTCGCCTCCAATCAGCGCGCAGCCGGACAGCGCGCAGCCGCGCGCGATGCCGCCGACCACCGCCGCAGCGGTGTCCACGTCCAGCTTGCCGGTGGCGAAATAGTCCAGAAAGAACAACGGCTCGGCGCCCTGCACCAGCACGTCGTTGACGCACATGCCGACCAGATCGATGCCGATGGTGTCGTGCCGCCCGAGCTGCTGGGCCAGCTTGAGCTTGGTGCCCACGCCGTCGGTGCCGGAGACCAGCACCGGCTCCTTGTACTTGCCCGACAGGTCGAACAACGCGCCGAAGCCGCCCAGGCCACCCATCACCTCCGGCCGGAAGCTGCGCTTGACCAGCGGCTTGATGCGTTCGACCAAGGCATTGCCGGCGTCGATGTCGACACCCGCGTCGCGGTAGGTCATGGGCAAGGGACTGGAGGGCGTTGGGCTGGTCACGGGCGGGGAGGGCTCGGCTGTAAAGGCGGCGATTTTAGCAGCCACGTTGGCGCTGGCGTCCCATTCGGGCAACAATTCACCCGGATACGCTTATGTCATGGAACCGTCGATGCGCCGCAGTCTCGCTTTCTTTCTCGCTCTCGTGGTCGCCATGCCCGTTGCTCCGGCCTTTGCGCAGGCGGATCTGCGCACCGAAGGCGACGTTGCCAAGGCGCAAAGTGCCTACGATGCCGAAGTGTCGGTCAACAGCCAGAGCGACTCCGATCGCCCCGGCGCCCTGGCGCGCGCGCTGGGCGCGGTGCTGGGCAAGGTTTCCGGCGACCGCGGCGTGATGAGCCGCCCCGGCGTGCCGCAGGCGCTGCGCAATGCGACCAACTACGTCGAACACTATGACTACCGGCAGGATCAGGGGACCTCGCGCACCGGCGCGCCGACCTTCCGCACCACCCTGGTGGCGCGCTTTCGGCAATCGGACGTGGATGACTTGATCGCTGCGCTGGGCGTGCCGGTGTGGCCGTTGCCGCGTCCCAAGCCGGTGCTGTGGCTGGCCATCGATGACGGCAGCGGCCCGCGTCTGGTCGGGGTGGCCCAGGCCAATGCGGCGCGTAGCGTGCTGGACCGCGCCATCGAGCGCGGCTACCGGCTCGGTCTGCCGAGCGGCGCAGCTGCCGAGCAGGCGCTGGCCGGCGCAATCTGGCGCAAGGACACCGCTGCGGTGGCGCGCGCCTCGGCCAAATACAGCCCGCCGATGCAGTTGATCGGCAAGCTCTACCGCAACGCTGCCGGCTGGACGGCCGACTGGGTGTTCGTGGACAACGGCAATGTGTTGTCCAGCTGGACCAGCAGCGACGGCGATGCGCGCCGCGCGATGGCTGCCGGTGCCGACGGCGCTGCCGATGCACTGGTCAAGCGCTACGCCAAGCGGGTGGATTCGGGTGTGCCCGGCGTCTACCGCGTGGTGATCACCGGCATCAGCAGCGCCGACGATTACCTGCGCGTGTCGGCCGCGTTGCAGGGCGTGTCGGTGCTACGCAGCATCCGTCCGGTCAGCGCCAATGGCGATCGCATGGAGTTGGATCTGGAACTTCTCACGGGCATTTCCGGCCTCAACCGTATGCTCGGCGACGACAGCCCGCTGGTTTCGGTCTCGGTACCGACCGAGGGCCCTATCATTCTCGAAAACGAGCACGCCGAGTACCGCCTGAAATGACGTTGACTCCCGAAGCCGAAATTGCCCTGTTCCTGCGTCGCCTCAAATGGGCGGCGGTGATTGTCGGTGTGTTGTGGGTGATCTCGCTGCTGGCGCCGATCCTGACCCCATTCGTGCTGGCGCTGTTGCTGGCATGGCTGGGCGATCCGCTGGTGGATCGCATCGAACGTGCAGGGCGCTCGCGCAATGCCGCGGTGATGCTGGTCTTCGTGCTGGCCACGCTGCTATTCGTGCTGGCGTTGATGATTCTGGTGCCGATGATTGAACGTCAGATCATGACCTTGATCGAGGCGCTGCCGCAGATGCGCAACTGGGCGATCGGCACGGCCATCCCGTGGCTGGAAGCCAAGACCGGCATGCAACTGATGGCCTGGCTGGATCCGGAGCGCTTGATCGATTGGATCCGCAGCCACTGGGAACAGGCCGGTGGCGTCGCCAAGACCCTCTTCGGCTACGTATCGCGCTCGGGCTTTGCGATGGTGAACTGGGTGATCAACCTGGCGCTGCTGCCGATCCTGGCGTTCTATTTCCTGCGCGACTGGGACCGCCTGGTCGAACGTGGGGCGGCCGTCGTCCCGCGTGCCTACATCGGCACCGTGAGCCGGTTGGCGCGGGAATCCAACGATGTGCTCGGTGGCTTCATCCGCGGCCAGTTCTTAGTGATGCTGGCGCTGGGTGCGATCTACGCCACCGGTATGTCCATCATCGGGCTCAATCTGGGTTTGTTGATCGGCATCATTGCCGGCCTCATCAGCTTCATCCCATACCTGGGCGCAACCACCGGCATCGTGCTCGCGTTGCTGGCGGCCATCGTGCAGGCGCAGGGGCTGGATCTAAAGTTGCTGATCGGCGTGGGCGTGGTGTTCACCGTCGGCCAGTTGCTGGAGAGCTATGTGCTCACCCCGCGCATCGTGGGCGACAAGATCGGTTTGCACCCGGTTGCGGTGATCTTTGCGGTGATGGCCGGCGGCCAGTTGTTCGGTTTCCTCGGCATGTTGCTGGCATTGCCGGTTGCGGCGGTGGCCAATGTGTTGCTGCGCTATGCGCATGAGCAATACACCGGCAGCGATTTCTATGCGGGCGAGCGCGCCGGCATTGTGCTGCAGTCCACGACCGAGCGCAGCGTGATCATCGACCCCGGCAAGGATGCGGATCGGTTGTGAGCGTTCCGCAGTTGCCGCTGGCGTTGCGCGCGCCTCCCGATCAGCGTTTCGACAGTTACATCGCCGCGCCCGATGGCCTGCTTGCGCAATTGCAGGCGCTGGCTGCGGGGCAGGTGAGCGATTGGTTGTATCTGTCCGGCCCGGCCGGCAGCGGCAAGACGCATCTGGCGCTATCGCTGTGCGCCGCTGCCGAGCAGGCCGGGCGCATGTCGGCGTATCTGCCGCTACAGGCGGCTGCCGGCCGCTTGCGCGATGCACTCGAAGCGCTGGAAGGCCGCAGCCTGGTCGCCTTGGATGGCGTGGAAAGCATTGCCGGGCAGCGCGACGACGAAGTGGCGTTGTTCGATTTTCACAATCGCGCGCGCGCGGCTGGCATCACCCTGCTGTACACCGCGCGCCAGATGCCCAATGGGCTGGCCTTGGTGTTGCCGGACCTGCGTTCGCGGCTGTCGCAATGCATCCGGATCGGCTTGCCGGTGCTCGACGATGCCGCACGCGCGGCAGTGCTGCGCGACCGCGCGCAGCGTCGCGGCCTGGCCATGGACGAAGCGGCGATCGACTGGCTGCTGACGCATGGCGAGCGCGAACTGGCCAGGCTGGTCGCTTTGCTGGATCGCCTGGATCGCGAATCGCTGGCCGCTAAACGGCGCATCACGGTGCCTTTTCTGCGGCGTGTGCTCGAGGATCGCAGATCGTAGCGCTGCTGATGTGCGGATGTTCTGCACGACCCTTGCCCGCTCACCGTCGCGGGGCACGCTGCAACTACGTCCATGCAAGCTCCGTGGCGACGTCCATGCCGCGGAAGGTCCTGCCGACGGTAAGCGGGCAAGGATCCGTCGAGATTGTCGGTGTGCGAAGTTGCGATCAGCTGCCGTCGCGCAGCAACTGAGCATCCAGCTCCGCCAGCCGCTGCGGCGTGCCGACATCGGTCCAGCGTCCAGAGTGGTGGATGCCATTGATCAAGCGTGCTGTCATCTGCGCGCGCAGGATCGGCGCCAACGCAAACCGCGGTGCCGTACAGGGCTGCTCCGGCAACTGGCCAATGACCGATTGCCAATCGCGCAGCAGCGCAGGTCGATACATGCCGATACCCGAATAGGTCAGCGACGCGGGCAGATCTGCGCGCACGTTGCCATCCGCATCCAGCGCAAAGTCCGCGCGCGTTGCGTAGCTGGGTTGATCCACCAGCACCAGCTGTGCCAGCCCGTCGGGGGCGTGCGACAGACGGGCAAAATCGAAATCGGTCCAGATATCGCCATTGACCAACAAAAATGGCGCATCGCCCAATAGCGGCAGCGCATGCAACATACCGCCACCGGTTTCCAGCGGCGTCGCACCTTCGTAGGAATAGGTCAGACGAAGACCGAACGCGCTGCCATCGCCCAACACCTGCGGAAATTGCTCCGCCAGCCACGAGGTGTTGATCACCACCTCGTCCACGCCCAGCGCCGCCAACTTGCGCAGATGCCATACGATCAACGGCGTGCCGCCGACCGACAGTAGCGGCTTGGGCGTATGCTCGGTCAGCGGGCGCATGCGCTCGCCGAATCCTGCGGCAAAGATCAACGCCTTCATGTCGTCGCCTGCTGCGCACGCGCAGCCAGCGCAGGCTTGACCACCTCGTCCAGCAAACCGATCAAGGGCGCAAGCTCGGCGTAGCGAGGCAGTATTTCATCCAGATACGCCATGAAACGC
Source organism: Xanthomonas sp. JL1 (assembly GCF_038405005.1). Taxonomy (NCBI): domain Bacteria; kingdom Pseudomonadati; phylum Pseudomonadota; class Gammaproteobacteria; order Lysobacterales; family Lysobacteraceae; genus Xanthomonas; species Xanthomonas sp. JL1. The sequence continues at coordinate 30,928 of NZ_JBBYGR010000019.1, forward strand.
GGCACGTTGTCCAGATACCAATGCTTGCCGTCGCGATGGCTCAAGCGCGAGAAAATTCCGAGGTTTTTCAGATGGCGCTGCACGCCCATCCAGTCTGCATCGCGCAGGAACTGCGCCAGCGGCGGCACCGGCAATCCGGCCGCCGATGCACGCCCGTGATAGTGCTGCAGCCAGCCGTCCACCCGAGCGAGTGGCCAACTCACCGAGGTGTCCTTGAACAGGCTGATCGGGTCGTAGGCGATCGGGCCAATGACGCAATCCTGAAAATCCAGCACTGCCGGGCCATCGGGCGCCGGCATCAGATTGCGCGGCATGAAATCGCGGTGGGTGAACACGCGTGGCTGGGCTAGCGCGTTGTCCATCAAACGGCGCTGCACCAATTGCAATTGCTCGGCATGGGCGCAGTCCAGCTGCACGCCCAGGTGACGATCTAAAAACCATTCTTCGAACAAACTAGCATCGCGCTGCAGTAGCGCTTCGCCGAACACGCCGCTATCGGCAGGTGGCGGGATTTTTTGCAACAACAGCAGCTGGCCGATCGCGCCGTCCAGCAAGTCGTCGGCGTTGGCATCAGTGAGTACCTGTGCCAGCGTTGGCACGCCCAGATCCTCCAGTAGCAAAAAGCCGTTTTCCAGGTCCGGGGCAAGCACCTGCGGCACGCGCACGCCATGTGCGCCCAACAGCGCATGCATGCGCAGCCACGGCGCAACGTTTTCCAGCTGTGGCGGCGCATCCATCAAGATGCGATCCATACCGCGTCCCTGCGTACGCCAATAACTGCGAAACCCCGCATCGACCGAGGCGCGCTGCAGCGACGCTTGTGGGTCGTTGAGCGCCTGTTGTGCCCAATGCAGGCGAAGCGCGTCGCGCGCGGTATCTGGATGAAGTGACGTCATGGATCGAGTGGGCGTCATGAAGTGGTGGGTCAACAGAGCAGGCGCGCCGTGAAGCGCTCAGCGCTTGCTGCCGCTGAACAACCGCAACAGCGCCAGGATGGCAATCGCTCCGAGCAACGCACCGAGGAAGCCGGCCGGCTCGCCCGCGCGGTACCACCCCATGTAACGGCCAAACCAGCTGGCCACCACGGCACCGGCAATGCCCAGCACGATGGTCAGCAGACAGCCCAAGCGTTGCGCACCCGGCGTAATGAAACGCGCCAGCAGCCCGACCACAAAGCCGACCAGCAGAATGTAGAGCCAGCTGTTGCTACCAAATAAGTGATTCATTGCAGCACCGGAGGTGGACGGGATCGGCAGACTAGCATTTCGGATGTCGCTGCCTAGCGCAGCGGGAGCCGGAATGACCACGCCGATGTATTTCCTTCAGAAAGGCGCGGTCATCGGCTCCGGCTGCCGAGCGCTCCCAGTTGCGGGCAAGTGATTTGCTGGGTAAATCTGTTTCCCATCAGGTGAGTCGTCTTTTACTAATGAGTCAGTAAATTAGGGAGCAAATGTCGACGTCTGCTGTCCAACCATCCATGAAGAAGAGAGACGGACGCTTGGTATCGCGGGCAGCGCTGGAAGAAATGCGCCTGATGGCGTTGCAACGGATTGGCGAAGGCGAATCGCCAGCCGAAGTGGCCTCGTCGTTCGGGCTGCATCGCGGCTGGGCGTACAAGGTGCTGGCCGAGCACAGGCGGGAGGCGCTGGGGCTTTGATGGAACGCAAGGGCAGCGGTCGCCCGCGGACGTTGACGCCGGCGCAGGAGCGCCAGGTGTTGGGCTGGGTCAATGGCAAGAACCCTGG
>NZ_JBBYGR010000020.1:0-28745 GCF_038405005.1 Xanthomonas sp. JL1
ACTCGTGCTGGAAAAAGTTCAGGTGCCGGTAGGTCTTGACCACGGTGTCATGAACCGGATGCAGCCCCTTTTGGCCCGATACCTTGAACCTCGTGCCCGGCTTGAAGTCCACCGGCACCGTCAACACCTTGGTCGCTTCGTCGAACTCGACCGCGCCTACCGACCACGGCGCGCCGATCCCCAGCGCCGCTTCAAACACCTTGGCCGTCATCCCAATCCCCGCGTCAGTGGTAAACCAGCCGAAATCCTACCCACTCAAATTTTCAGAGAGCCAGTTTTGTTAACCGTTCTTCAACGGCGGTGGTCTGGCGTACACGGGCGATCTGCTGGCATGGCGTGCTGCCGGGTCTCGCCGGCGACCTTAGCTGAAGTGATGCAGCCCATCAGGCCTCTCTCATGTTTTCGGTTTCGTTCCTGGCACCGCTGGGCAACCTTGGCGTCTGGCCCTGGCAGATGCCGCGTGCCCACATCGCCGCTGTACGGCCGTGAGTTCGCTCTTCCAGGGTGGCGGCTTGCGTTCAATTGATCGCGACGTGTTGCGTCAGGCACTGGCCAATCTGCAGCGCGGGATGGAAGCGGTGGGCGGGCGTCTGATTCTCACCGCCGACGCGCTGCTGTTCCAGCCACACGCATTCAATGTCTAAACACAATCGTTGAGCGTGCCTCTTCGGCAGATCGCGGCGATGCAGCCCTGCTGGACACGCCTATTCGGTCTGCTGCCGATCGCACCCACATCGTTGTCGGTGCGGTTGAGCGACGGAAGCGAACATCGCTTCGTGATCGGCAAGCGCGAACAATGGATGGTCGACATCGCCCTGGCACGGGACAGGTTGTGCTGAGTCCCTGCAATGATGCTGCCCTGTCATAGAGTAGCTAACGGAGCGAGCGCGTTCATCGCCAGATGGGCGCGTCTAGTGATCGGTGCGGCGTATGCTACGCGTGCACTGCAGTTGCTGTGCGCCGTCTAGGCTCACCGGATAAATGCAGCCTCCGTTTTGCTAGCGTCTCCGACGCGTGCGCTATCCCTGCCAATCGCAACTGCCCGCCGCGCCGACTGGCCCGCGATGCCCCCATCAGGCACACTACTCTCATATTGATTGCTGGAAGTTCGAACAGTGCGCACGTTCTCTGTCTCCGACGCTCGCCTAGCATCGCGCGCAGGCATCGCAACCAAGTCCTGCTTCCGCACGGTAACCACCATGCCGCGTCATCGCCTGCACACCTTCGCCTGCGCGCTGTTGCTCTATGCCGGCGTCAGCGCACCTGCACTGGCCGAATTCGGGTGCACCCGCAGTGGCGACCGCGTGATTGTCGACAGTGGCGCCGAGCTGGTGTTTTCGGTCGATACACACGATGGCGATATCGTGTCGATGCGCTATCGCGACAACGAACTGCAGACCACCGAACCGAAGGGTTCGCAGATCGCTTCGGGGCTGGGCAGCGCCAGCGTGGACGCACGCATCGCGGGTGGAACGATCATCGTGTCCGCCAAGGCCGGCGATCTGATCCAGTACTACATCGTGCGCAAGGGCCGCAACGCGATCTACATGGCCACGTATGCGCCAACGTTGCCACCAGTGGGCGAATTGCGCTTCGTGGCCCGCTTGAATGTGTCCAAGTTGCCGGATGCGCAGCAGGAACCCGATTCCAATGTCGGCACAGCGATCGAAGGCAACGATGTCTTTTTGTTGCCGGATGGGCGCACCAGTTCCAAATTCTATTCCGCACGCCGAATGATGGACGACCAGGTGCATGGCGTCAGCGGCCCCGGCGTTGCAGTGTTCATGCTGATGGGCAACCGCGAGCACAGCGCGGGTGGGCCGTTCTTCAAGGACATCGCCACGCAAAAGACTCGTGTGACACATGAACTCTAAAACTACATGTATTCCGACCACACCCAGACCGAAGCATTTCGTGGCGGTCTGCATGGTGTGTACGGGTTGTTGTTCACCGATGGCAGCGCGCCATCCGATGCGCAGCTCAACACCGATTTCGTCGATGCCACGCTGGGTCTGAGCGATTATTTGCCGGCAAGCGGGCGCGGTGCAGTCGGCGGGCAAGTGAGCGGCGTGCTGCCCGACCAGCCAGCAGTTATCGGTCTGTGCAACGCGCAGGCGCAATACTGGGCCACCGCGGACGGCAGTGGCGAGTATCAGGTGACAGGTGTGCGCCCGGGCAGATATCGCATGACGCTCTACCAGAACGAACTGGAAGTCGCATGGCGCGATATCGAAGTGTTTGCCAACGACACAGCACACGCCACACTTCAGGCGGTCGCCTTACCGGGCACGCTGAAGTGGCAGATCGGCATTCCCGATGGCACGCCGGCGGGGTTCGGATACGCGGACCTGCTACCGCATGCGCACCCTTCCGATGCGCGCATGCGCTGGTCTGCGACGACGTACACCGTCGGGTCGAGCGGCCAGAGCAGCTTTCCCGCGGTGCAGTGGCGCGGTATCAACACCCCGAGCCGGATCGACTTCACCCTGGCCGCCGACGAGGTACGCGACTATCGCCTGCGCATCTTCGTGCCGTTGGCGCAGGGCAGTGCACGCCCGCAGATCAGCGTGAATGCCCGCTGGAATGGGCCGATGCCTGACGCCCCTCTGCAGCCGAAGACACGCGGCATCACGCGCGGCACGACGCGTGGCAACAACGCCCTGTACGAGATGGACATTCCCGCATCTGCTTTGCAGGCCGGCAGTAACTGCATCGAGATCGGCATTGCCTCCGGCTCCCCGGACAACGGCTTCCTCAGCCCGGCAATCGTGTTTGACAGCATCCAACTGGTGGCGTTGTAGCCGCGGCCGCCAATACGACCTTGCGGTGGTAAGGCACGTGTTGCCGATGCGCAGAATCGGCATGCCGTGCTTGGCCATTGCTAAGAGCAGCTAACAAAACGACTGCACTCACCGCCAGGCGGGCACGGCCGGTGCTCGGAATCGGCATGGACCACGCGTCCACTGCGGTTCTGAGCGCGCTGTCTGCGCCCACCTGACAGCTACTCGCGACGTGTTGTTAGCCGCTCTTAGTTCGTCGCGCCAGCGTCGCACCACAGCGACGCTACGTTGTCGGCCCCAAGTCATCAAGTGCCATGCACCGCGCTTGATGACGCGCAATACATGGCACTTGGCTGAATCAATAAAATGACACGCCATTCGCATGTCATGCCCAGGATGCAGGCACACACGTCAGGGAACCTCTGAACAACTGTTTCGCCAGCGTCCAATCAGTCGCTGGGGCAGTCTCCATAAGTCGCAAGTCATTGATTTGCAGCATGAGCGACCGCCGCGATCAAGCGAAATCCCAAGTTCACTCGTAACGCCACGAGTTGTCTAGAGGTTCCTTAGCGTGCACCGGCACTCGAAGCGCGCCAACTGCGCACCATTGCAGCTGATGGCGCGACAATAGCCGTGTTTACTTGGCTGTAATCGACCCGGTCAGCGACACCGTCCCCATCCCACCGGTCACTTCGAAGCCGGCCTCCACCACCTGAAGATACAGACTGCTGTTGTAGCGGCCATCGCCTTCTCGCAACGCCTGCAACTTGGTCAGAAACGCCTTGACGTCCACATTGACATTGCCCTTGGCCGGCAGCGGATTGCTGTTGCCCGCGGTGCCATGCGGAATAAAGGTGTACACGTAGTAGCCAGCGGCCGAGTTATTTCCCTCCCACAAATCGTAGGTGACGCCGCCCAAGGTAATGGCGTTGGCGGTAGTCAAGGTGCCAACCGGATACGAATTGTTGGCGCCCCAGATCATCACTTCCAATTGCGGGTTGCCCTTGCTGGCGTCCGTGCGAAAGAACAGGTCGTAGGCGAAATCGCCGGTCTGCCCGCTGCCCTTGGTAGTGAATGCCAACCTCCCGCCCAAGCTGCCGATCTTGGACACCTGATGCGGAAAGTAGCTATCGGTGGCCGGGTTCATCGTGTAGTGCCAACCGCGACAGATCGCCGGGTAGCCGTACAAGTTACCGCTAGACAGGTTGTAGGAGATGGTCAGGCTCGGCGTGCTGCCGCTGCCGAAGGTCGCCTGGATGGTGTTATTGGCGTCATTGAAGTTGTTGTTGAACGCGTACTGCTTGCCATAGACCTTGGTCTGTCCGGTGTAGGCACTGGCGCTGGTCGCGACCAGCAGCAAGGCCAGCGCAGCCGCGCGCGGCAACCGACCATCATGGACAAACAGCGGCGAGTGAGAACGGCTATGCATGTGCATCGATGTACTCCGAAAATGGATGGACCAACCAAGCCCACCTGCATCGACATGACGCAGCGCAGTGGGCGAACGACCCTCGCGCATCCGGCACAGACGACGCCTGTGCGTCACCGACCGAATGTCTGCGCACTGGCGGCGCGCAGACGCGGTCATCCATGCCGGCCGCTCACTGTAGCCTCATCCGATGTGCGATGCCACACCACAGGCGACGCACATCTGGCCACTTCGGTTGTCGCGTGTACAAGGAGCCGTGTAGAGATTCGCTATCGAACACAACACACAGCGCGCAGGCTGCGGCAGGCCCCGACGAAACCGTGTGCGGGCCAACCGGTAATGGCGGCCCGCACACCACAGCTGCGGCTGCGCTTACTTCGCATCCATGGTCGCGCTGACCTTGGCCCACCCATTGCCGCGTACAACTTCAAAGCCCGCCTCGGCCGCGCAGGTACATGCTGTTGTTGCAGCGGCCACCCTTGGCGCGATTGTCTTGCAGCCAGGTCAGAAACGGCTTGGCATCCACGTTGAGGCTGCCACTGGTCTTGAGCGTCGACTGGCTGGCGGTGCCGGTGGGAATGAAGGTGTAAACGTCATAGCCGGCGCCGGAATTGAAGCCTTCCCATAGGTCGAAGTTACGCCCACCCGCGGTGCTGACGTTCGTTGCAGTGACAGTGCCGATCGGCCAGGAATTGTGGTCGCCCCAGATCATCACTTCCAGCTGCGGATTGCCCTTGGCGATCTCCCAGCGGAAGAAGATGTCGTAAGCGAAATCGCCGCCCGGATTGGTGCCGCCTGCGCTGTAATTGAATTTGAACGGCAGCGCGCTGATCGACGAGATCTGCTTGGGGAGCAGTGTGTCGGTGGTCGGATTCCAGTCGTAATGCCAGCCGCGCATGATGGCCGGGTAGCCATACACGTTGTAGTCGGCGAAGTTGAAGGTGACCGTCAGCTCGGGTGTACTGCCGGTGCCGAACGTGCCTTGGATGATGTTGTTGGGATCGTTGAAATTGTTCACCCCCGCGTAGTGGCTGCCGAAGATCGTGTACGGGCCGGCAAGTGCCGCAGGGGCGAGTACTACCAGACCGAAGGCCAGCGCTGCGGTCCACCAGCGCGCTGCGCGCCGCCGCGTGGTCGGCGCTCGGGCACCGGTCTGAGGAAAGGATCTGGATGGGCGGGTGTGCATGTTGCCGCTCCGTGTGATCCATCACGGCGGCACTGAGCAGCGCCGTCGAGATCCGCCGCGCGGCGATCGCGGTTGGCCCCTATCAGTGGCGTGGCGAGGGGAGCGGTACCGATTCGGACAGCCCTACTCCGCCAAGCGCGATAGCGGGCGCCACCTTGCACTTGGAGCGTGCGCTGGCTATCAGTTAGCGACCAGGACAGGCGCACGGCGGCACGCAGTGGGCCAGGACAAGCGCGTCCCAAGGTGGCGAATGTTGCGCAGTCACATGCGCATCGGCTATGTCCGCCAAGCAGATGCCGGTTTCCCGTGCGATGGCTTTCCCGGGGGCCGTGGCTAAGAGCGGCTAACAACACGTAGCGAGCAGCTGTCAGGTGGGCGCGGACGGCGCGCCCATGACCGCAGTTGACGCGTGGTCCATGCCGATTCCGAGAACCGGCCGCGCCCGCCTGGCGCAATCTTGCACGGACGGCCGCTTTCCATTGCAGCTAGGCTGCTATGGAAAGCGTGAACGGCATGCTACAGATCGTAAGACAAGACGTCGTCGAAACCGAAGGTGTCAAAGTTTTCGATGCGCGAGGGATACAGACGACCGACCAAGTGATCGTATTCGTGTTGCACCACGCGTGCATGGAAGCCTTCGGCCTCGCGCTCGATCGGGCTGCCGTCGGGCGCAAAGCCGCGGTAACGAATGTAGCGATAACGTGGAATCACTGCACGCAGACCGGGAATCGACAGGCAGCCTTCCCAGCCGTTTTCCATCTCGTCCGATAGCGGTTCGATCTGTGCGTTGGCCAGAGCCGTGAGCGGTACTGCGGGTGCTTCGGGATAGCGCTCGCTGGCTTCGAAACCGAACACCATCAATTGCAGATCCACCGCGATCTGCGGCGCTGCCAAACCGACGCCATGCGCAGCGCCCATGGTTTCGAACATGTCGGACACCAGCGCGTGCAACTCGGCGCTGCCCAGGTTGGTGACCTGTGGCGCCACACGCAGCAAGCGCTTGTCGCCCATGCGGATAATGTCGCGAATCATGGGTGTGCTCCTGAAGATCGTGACGTGGAGTTTGGAGTAGCTGCCAGAACGTAAGCGAGCAATCTTGAGCCAGGAGTGAACAGCGCGCAGGAACTGCAATGAACGGGTGATAGGTACCGACACCTGTGCATGCTGACTCCGAGCGGCGGCCGCGTCGCCGAGCGGTGGGGACAGTCCGCCTCGTTAACCGCTCTCAGAGCGTGCAGAAGGCGTATGCAGCAGCCGCTCATCAGGACTCTAGGATGAGCGCACGGCGTCTAATCTTCAACGTTGCCGCGAACGTGACAGCGTAAGGCCGGCTGCGCGCGCCGGTTGAATATGTCAGCGACGGATGCGTTGCCCGGCCTCGTCCAGCAGAGACTCGCCGTCTTCCTTGACGAAGCCGCGCGTGGCTGGCGGCAACAGGTCGAGCACCAGTTCGGAAGGACGGCACAAGCGCGTGCCGAGCGGGGTCTGGACAAATGGCCGGTTGATCAGGATCGGATGCGCGAGCATTGCGCTCAACAGTGCAGTGTCGTCCAAGGCAGGATCGTCGAGACCCAGCTCCAGATATGGCGATCCTTTCTGGCGGATGGCCTCGCGAACCGTGATGCCGGCAGCGGCGATAAGCGACTGCAGCGTCTCGCGGCTTGGCGGATGCTACAGGTAGTCGACGATCTGCGGTTCGACCCCGGTATGACGAATCAGCGCGAGGGTGTTGCGGGACGTCCCGCAGCCGGGGTTGTGGTAAATGACGGCGTGCATGGTGGCCTGGTGCAGGGTTAGCCAACAGCCGCCGACCAGAAACGTGGTAATCAGATAGACATGCACCGACTCATTTGCATGCGCCAGTGCACGCTCGTTTCCCAGCCAGAAAATACTCAGCGTACAAACCAGCCCAGCGGCGGCATACGCCAGAGCACCCAGACGCTCAGTACGAACCAGACGTAGCAACATCCACACTGACAGCAAAGCCAGCGCAACACCTGCCCAGATCTGCAGTCATCGATTTCCATCCAACCATCTGAGCTCCGCAAGACGCAGCAGATTGGGCAAGACCTCACGATGTCCGTTATCCACCGCAAGCACATTCCGTGGCCAAGGCTGGCTCAGGAGGTTTTTTGCGAATCGCCATGGATCGGCATAGAGCACCTTGGATGACAGCGCGACCAGTGCCACCACCCCGACCGCGAGATAGAACCACTTTGCACCAACCAACAGTGAGTGCGGAAGCTTGCTCCACCCCCTGCATGCTCCCAGGCGGTCGCCGGAATCGCTGGATAAATCCCTATATTTGCGCAGCAATTGCGTTTCCTTTGTTGCCTTGTCGACTAGCACTGGCCGTTTCACGACCGGGACGCCAAGCACATGGCCTGATGGGTGCATCTTAGCGACCGCCAGCGCGGCCAAACCTTTTTTTCGTGCACTACCTCTGACCGATTTGCAGCGCTCCTCACGACAGCCTACACCTTCGGCCAGAGCAGCAGGACGACGCAGAAGATTGCTTGAACGGCGTGGCGACTCTCGCGGACCGCTCTAGTGGACGCTCGATCGGCGCAACTGAGCATCAGCTTTGAAAGTGAGGGGTTGTTCCCACCAATCTTCCACGCTGCCGTCGTGGCCGTGCAGGCGCAGCCCTAGCCAGTGCATGCCGGGCGGTAATGCGTGGGTGTCGAGCGTGGCGGTGAAGCCGACGTTCGGGTGCTGTGGGTCGGTGGAGATTTTCCAGTACGGGCGCACATCGAGCGGTTTGCCGTACGTAGCTTGCGCGACCGGGCGACCATCGAGCAGCAGCTCCACATTCGACAGCCCAATGCCATCCTTGAAGGCCCAGCCACGCACCTCGAGCTTGCCGGACACGGAGACGTTCGGCAGCGGCGTGTCGATCCACGCCATCGCCGGGGTCACGCATGACCCGGGCTGGCGTTGGGCAGGCAGTGCGAACAGCAGGAAGCGCTGATAACCATGATCGATGGACACCACGGTCGGCGGCGGCAGCGGGCCGACCATCTCGCAGATGGCGTGGTAGCGCTTCAACAGCTCGCGATACCGCTGATCGCTGGGCGAGAGCACCAGTAGCCGCGGCCCGGTGCGCGCGCCGTCGCTGAGCACCCCCCACTGCTGCAGCTGCGCGCTACGCCCGTGCTTGTCGTTCAACTCGGCACGCAGCACCTCGACATTGGCGTTGTGCAACTTGAAGCCGAGCTCGGCGCCAACCTTGAAGTTTTCTGCCAGCACGCGCGTGCCCGGCGGCATCTGCGCCAGCTGGGACTTCACCGCACGCGCCAGATCGTCCCAGCCGGCGAAGTTGCGCGGGTAGTATTTTTCGCCAGCGGCATGCGCGCGGATCGACGGCACCGACACCGCCAGGTAGTAGCCGTAAGCGCCAAGCATGCCGAGCAGTGCGATCAGCCACGCCGCGCGGCGCAGCGGGTGCGGCCAGCGCATCAGGATCACCGGCACCGCCACCAGCAGCGCCAGATAGCCGGGTAGCGGCCAGTGGAAGCTGATCCGCTCGGCATCGCTGAAGAAGCCGAGCACGAAGATCGCTATGGTCGACATGCCGCCAAGCAAACCGAAATAGCGCCATTGCGCACGTGCGCCGCCACCACTGCGGTTGCCGGCCAGACCAACCTCGACCATCGCCCAGGCCAACAGCGGCGTCACCGCCACCGTCTGGATCAGCAGGAACCACAGCCCGGCGATCTGAAAACGCCACGGATGCCGGTCGACCAATTGAAAGCGCAATCCGGCGTCGTCATGGTCGGTATTCCAGAACAGCAGCGGCAACCAGCTCACCGCGCCCACCGTCAGCGCCATCCAGATGCGCGGATCGCGCATCACCGCGCGCCCTTGCGGGATGCACAGCAATGCGATGCAGCCCACCCCGATCACGCCGACGAAGCGATAGTGGCTGAGCGCACCGATGACCAAGCCGATGGCGAGCTCCAGCGCACTGGTGGCATCGACCTCGCGCAGCAAGCGCGCACCGGCATCCATGCACAGCACCGCCGCCAAGGCCATCGGCACATCCGGCACAGCCAGAATGCCCAGCGTGGCCGATAGCGGCATCAGCAAGGTCAGGCTGCCGGCCTGCCAGCCCAGCGTGGAGCCGAACCAGCGCGTGGCGATATGCGCGATCAACCAGGGAATCAGCGCGGAAATGGCCAGAAACGGTAGTCGCAACGCCAGAAGGTGATGTCCACCGAGCTCGACACCCAGACGTGCCAGCCAAGCGGTCATGCCCGGCAGGTCCGAATACGCTGCGGCCAGATGCTGGCCTTCCTGCCAGTAGAACGCCTCGTCCACGAACAGCGGCAAGCGTGCGGCGATCAATAGCTTGACGGCCGTGGCCAGTGTCCACAGGATCACGAAGGTGCGATGTGCGCGTTGGTCCCCCTGCATTGCCCTGTGCACTCTTCATTTCCACCTACGGAATTGTGATGTCGACACCGCTGCGTTCCACGGAAATGCTAACCGATGCGCTCCGCCAATCGCTGCGGCGCGCGCAAGACCAGGTCAATTCGCTGCTGTTGGGCAAGGCGCAGGAAGTGCGGCTGGCATTCGTGGCGCTGCTGTCCGGTGGACACTTATTGATCGAGGACCTGCCCGGCCTGGGCAAGACCACCCTCGCCCATGCGATGGCCTCCAGCCTGGGGCTGGGCTTTCAGCGCGTGCAGTTCACCTCAGACCTGTTGCCGGCCGATGTCCTGGGCGTATCGGTGTACGACGCCACCTCGCGGCAGTTCCAGTTCCATCCCGGCCCGGTGTTCACCAACGTACTGCTGGCGGACGAAATCAATCGCGCCCCGCCGCGCACGCAGAGCTCGCTGCTGGAAGCGATGGCCGAGCAGCAGGTGACGCTGGATGGCGTGACGCATGCGTTGCCGGAACCGTTCTTCGTGATCGCCACGCAGAACCCGGTCGATCTGTCCGGCACCTTCCCGCTGCCGGATTCGCAGCTGGACCGCTTCCTGCTGCGGCTGAGCCTGGGCTACCCCAGCGCCGACGCCGAGCGTGCGCTGCTCTCCGGGGTGGATCGGCGCGAATTAATCGCCCAGGCTGCCCCGCAACTCAGCGACGCCGACGTGGTTGCGCTGCGCGCAGTGGTCAATCAGATCCATACCAGCGATGCGCTGATCGGCTATGTGCAGGCCTTGCTGCTACGTAGTCGCCAGCATGCCGGGGTGCGCGTGGGCCTGTCGCCGCGTGCAGGCATCGCCTTGCTGCGCGCTGCAAAGGCCTATGCGCTGCTGCTTGGGCGCGAGCATGTCCTGCCTGAAGACGTGCAGGCGCTGTTTGTGGCGGTGGCCGGTCACCGGCTGGTGCCGGAAGCCGAATCTTCGTCCGGGCCGGCGCTAGCCAAGGCGCTACTGCACAGCGTGCCGGTGGACTGACCCACATGCATGCGCGCCTGCGCGGCATCGGCCGCCGACTCAGCCTGCTGGCACGTCCGCGGGGCCCCGAGGCCTTGCCGATCGTGCTGGATCGGCGGCGTATTTATGTGCTGCCGACCCGCTTCGGGCTGTTCGTCGCCGCGTTACTGCTGGCGATGCTGCTGGGCGCACTGAACTACAACAACAATCCGGCGCTGCTGCTCGCACTGCTGCTGGCCACGGCCGGGATCGCCAGCAGCATCATGGCGCACCTGCAGTTGTCAGCGCTGCGTATCGAAGCGGCATCAGCCGAGCCGGTGATCGCCGGCGAACCGCTGCGCATGCGGGTGTCGTTGGCACGTCGCGATACCCGCACACGGCGCGGGCTGCGCCTGGATCATCTGGAGAGCAACGGTTTCTGTTCGCTGATCGAGCACGACATGGCCGAGGTCGATCTACTTGTGCCGACCGAGCGCCGCGGCTGGCAGGACATCGAGCGCATCCGCCTGTCCAGCACTCAGCCGCTGGGCCTGGTGCGCGCCTGGTCGTGGGTGTGGCCGGAAACGCCATTGCTGGCCTATCCCAAGCCAGAAGAACAGGGCCCTGCGCTGCCCGATGGTGCGGGTTCGCCCAACCAGACCCGCTTGCACGCGCAAGGCGAGGAACTGCATCAGTTACGCCCGTATCGCGCCGGCGATGCACCACGCACGATTTCCTGGAAACATTCGGCACGTCGCGACACGCTGCTGGTGCGCGAATACGAAAAGCCGCTGGGGATCGAAGTCACGCTGGACTGGCGCACGCTCAACGCGCTGCCGTACGAGCGCCGCATCGCGCGGCTGGCGCGCTGGGTCAACCTGGCCGAACGCGACGGGAACCGCTATCGGCTGCTGCTGCCGGGCCAGCCGCCGCTGGGTCCCGCGCAAGGGCCTTCGCACCATCACCTGTGTCTGCGCGCCCTGGCCCTGCTTCCGCATGACTGAGCCCTCGCTTCCGATCAGCCAGGCCAGCCGCGCCTGGGTGCTGGCCACCAGTTGGCTGGCGTTGACGCCGCTGCTGTTGCAGCTGCCCGGCTTGCTTGCCGCCACCGTTGCCGTGGCCGCCATGCTGGTCGGCGTGCTGAGCTGGCGCGGCACCTTGATGGCGCCGGTGCGGTTGTTGCTGGTGATCGCGATGTTGGCAGCGGTGTACTGGCAGATCGGCATGCGCTTCGGCCGCGATACCGGCTGCGCGGTGCTCGCCGCCATGCTGGCGATCAAGGCCTGCGAACTGCGCACCTTGCGCGATGCGCGCAGCCTGCTCGGCTTTGCATTGTTCGCGCCGTTTGCCGCCTTTTTGCTCGACCAGGGGCCAGCGACGATGGATGGATCCCATTCGTTCGCGTACGCCAAGTCCTGCCCGCGAGCTTCTGCCCGGACCCCAACCGGATAGGGTTCAGCCGACTGCAGATCGGGGGGGGGCTCCGCCTGCTGGCGGCCCCCTGGATGGCTTGCCCGCTCGGCGGACGATGTCCCGGACCCGGCTGCCATCTCCCCCTGCGCCCTCGCCTGCGTTCCCGGCGGGCAGCTTCAGCGATCTGCTCCGTCAAGTCGATACATCGCTTCTTGATTCGATGCCTGCCGTCGGCACGCCGCATACAGCGGCTGCCCCAGCAGAGTGGGATGAGATGCAATCGGGTCTGCGTGCAGCCGATGACCCGCCACCCACCGTGCGTGTCGCTGTCACTGCCGCGCGGCCGCCGCGCGCCAAGCCGGCCCCGCGACGGCGTGCGGCGCAACCCTCCGACGCTTCGCCGGCCGCGCAGGTGGATCTACGCACGCTCGGCTACAGTCAGCAGCAGCAAGAGAAGATCAAACCGAAGGTGCGTTCGACAGTGGCGCAGCACCACGAGGCACTGGTGGGCCATGGGTTTACACACGCGCACATCGTTGCGCTCAGCCAACACCCGGCAGCGTTAGGGACCGTCGCTGTCAAGTATCAGCACATAATCACGGCGTTGCCAGAGGCGACACACGAAGACATCGTTGGCGTCGGCAAACAGTGGTCCGGCGCACGCGCCCTGGAGGCCTTGCTCACGAAGGCGGGGGAGTTGAGAGGTCCGCCGTTACAGTTGGACACAGGCCAACTTCTCAAGATTGCAAAACGTGGCGGCGTGACCGCAGTGGAGGCAGTGCATGCATGGCGCAATGCACTGACGGGTGCCCCCCTGAACCTGACCCCGGACCAAGTGGTGGCCATCGCCAGCAATATTGGCGGCAAGCAGGCGCTGGAGACGGTGCAGCGGCTGTTGCCGGTGCTGTGCCAGGCCCATGGCCTGACCCCGGACCAGGTGGTGGCCATCGCCAACAATAACGGCGGCAAGCAGGCACTGGAGACGGTGCAGCGGCTGTTGCCGGTGCTGTGCCAGGCCCATGGCCTGACCCCGGCGCAGGTGGTGGCCATCGCCAGCAATAACGGCGGCAAGCAGGCGCTGGAGACGGTGCAGCGGCTGTTGCCGGTGCTGTGCCAGGACCATGGCCTGACCCCGGACCAAGTGGTGGCCATCGCCAGCAATATTGGCGGCAAGCAGGCGCTGGAGACGGTGCAACGGCTGTTGCCGGTGCTGTGCCAGGACCATGGCCTGACCCCGGACCAGGTCGTGGCCATCGCCAGCAATATTGGCGGCAAGCAGGCGCTGGAGACGGTGCAGCGGCTGTTGCCGGTGCTGTGCCAGACCCATGCCCTGACCCCGGACCAGGTGGTGGCCATCGCCAGCAATATTGGCGGCAAGCAGGCGCTGGAGACGGTGCAGCGGCTGTTGCCGGTGCTGTGCCAGGACCACGGCCTGACCCCGGCGCAGGTGGTGGCCATCGCCAGCCACGATGGCGGCAAGCAGGCGCTGGAGACGGTGCAGCGGCTGTTGCCGGTGCTGTGCCAGGACCATGGCCTGACCCCGGACCAGGTGGTGGCCATCGCCAGCAATAGTGGCGGCAAGCAGGCGCTGGAGACGGTGCAGCGGCTGTTGCCGGTGCTGTGCCAGGCCCATGGCCTGACCCTGGACCAGGTGGTGGCCATCGCCAGCCATGGCGGCGGCAAGCAGGCGCTGGAGACGGTGCAGCGGCTGTTGCCGGTGCTGTGCCAGGACCATGGCCTGACCCCGGACCAGGTGGTGGCCATCGCCAGCAATAACGGCGGCAAGCAGGCGCTGGAGACGGTGCAGCGGCTGTTGCCGGTGCTGTGCCAGGACCATGGCCTGATCCCGGACCAGGTGGTGGCCATCGCCAACAATAACGGCGGCAAGCAGGCGCTGGAGACGGTGCAGCGGCTGTTGCCGGTGCTGTGCCAGGCCCATGGCCTGACCACGGACCAGGTGGTGACCATCGCCAGCAATAACGGCGGCAAGCAGGCGCTGGAGACGGTGCAACGGCTGTTGCCGGTGCTGTGCCAGGACCATGGCCTGACCCCGGACCAGGTCGTGGCCATCGCCAGCAATATTGGCGGCAAGCAGGCGCTGGAGACGGTGCAGCGGCTGTTGCCGGTGCTGTGCCAGGACCATGGCCTGACCCCGGACCAGGTCGTGGCCATCGCCAGCAATATTGGCGGCAAGCAGGCGCTGGAGACGGTGCAGCGGCTGTTGCCGGTGCTGTGCCAGGACCATGGCCTGACCCCGGACCAGGTCGTGGCCATCGCCAGCAATGGCGGCGGCAAGCAGGCGCTGGAGACGGTGCAGCGGCTGTTGCCGGTGCTGTGCCAGGACCATGGCCTGACCCCGGACCAGGTGGTGGCCATCGCCAGCCACGATGGTGGCAAGCAGGCGCTGGAGAGCATTGTTGCCCAGTTATCTCGCCCTGATCCGGCGTTGGCCGCGTTGACCAACGACCACCTCGTCGCCTTGGCCTGCCTCGGCGGACGTCCTGCCCTGGATGCAGTGAAAAAGGGATTGCCGCACGCGCCGGAATTGATCAGAAGAGTCAATCGCCGTATTGGCGAACGCACGTCCCATCGCGTTGCCGACTACGCGCAAGTGGTTCGCGTGCTGGAGTTTTTCCAGTGCCACTCCCACCCAGCGTACGCATTTGATGAGGCCATGACGCAGTTCGGGATGAGCAGGAACGGGTTGGTACAGCTCTTTCGCAGAGTGGGCGTCACCGAACTCGAAGCCCGCGGTGGAACGCTCCCCCCAGCCTCGCAGCGTTGGGACCGTATCCTCCAGGCATCAGGGATGAAAAGGGCCAAACCGTCCCCTACTTCAGCTCAAACACCGGATCAGGCGTCTTTGCATGCATTCGCCGATTCGCTGGAGCGTGACCTTGATGCGCCCAGCCCAATGCACGAGGGAGATCAGACGCGGGCAAGCAGCCGTAAACGGTCCCGATCGGATCGTGCTGTCACCGGCCCCTCCACACAGCAATCTTTCGAGGTGCGCGTTCCCGAACAGCGCGATGCGCTGCATTTGCCCCTCAGCTGGAGGGTAAAACGCCCGCGTACCAGGATCGGGGGCGGCCTCCCGGATCCTGGTACGCCCATCGCTGCCGACCTGGCAGCGTCCAGCACCGTGATGTGGGAACAAGATGCGGCCCCCTTCGCAGGGGCAGCGGATGATTTCCCGGCATTCAACGAAGAGGAGCTCGCATGGTTGATGGAGCTATTGCCTCAGTCAGGCTCAGTCGGAGGGACGATCTGAGCCTGGCGCTGCTGGCGGTGGTCAGCGCCTTGCTGAGCATGCAGCGGCTGGCCGACGAAGAGCACCGCACCGCCACGCCCGCGCTGCGGATGCAGTTGCGCGGCATCGGCAAATTGGTCGCCATCGGCGTGCCGCTAGCGCTGGTCACCTTCTGGTTGCTGCCACGCCTGAGTGCACCGCTGTGGGGCGTGCCCGAACGTGCGCTGTCGCGGCCCGGGCTGTCGGACAACATGTTGCCGGGCGAATGGATCGACCTGATGGCCGATGACAGCCCGGCCTTGCGCGTGCAGTTCACCGGCAAGGCGCCACCGCCGCAACAGCGCTACTGGCGTGGGCCGGTGATGTGGGACTTCGACGGTCGCACCTGGCAGCGCGCGCGCTGGACCGGCCGCGCCCAACCCGCTTCGGTTACCGCAGGCCCGCAAACCTATCGTTATCGCCTGGATTACGAGCCCACCGATCGCCGCCAACTGGTGTCGCTGGATCTACCCACCCAAGCGGTAGCCAACGCCGAGTTATCGCCCGACTACGAACTGTTCGCGCAACGCCCCTTGAGCGCGCTGACCCGCTGGGACCTGCAATCGGCACCGCCAACGCGCTTCGATACCGACCTGCCCGATCAATTGCGCAAGCGTGCGCTCGCCCTGCCGCCCGGCTTCAATCCGCGCACGCTCGCGCTGGCACGGCAATGGCGTAGCGAGGCCGGCAAGAACGACGATGCAGTGGTGCAGCGCGCGCTGCGCTGGATCACCCGCGAATTCGCCTACACGCTGGACACGCCGCTACTCGGCCGCAACAGCGTCGACGAGTTCCTGTTTCAGCAAAAGGCCGGTTTCTGCGAACACTTCAGTTCCTCGTTCGTCGTGCTGATGCGCGCGGCAGGCATCCCGGCACGTGTGGTTACCGGATATGCAGGCGGCACCTACAACCGGCTGGGCGATTATTGGGTGGTACGGCGCATGGACGCACACGCCTGGACCGAAATCTGGCTGGCCGGGCGTGGCTGGGTGCGTGTGGATCCGACCGCCGCGGTGGCACCGGAACGCATCTACGACACACTCGAAGATCGCCTGCAAACCCAAGGCGGCAACAACTTCGCCGACCTCGGCGCATGGGCCAGCATTGGCCAGGTCGGCGATTGGCTACGCCGTGGCTGGAATGAGCTGGTGTTGTCCTTCGATGCCGACCGCCAGCAACGGCTGCTGCAACCCTTCGGCATCGATCGCCTGGACACCTCGCAACTCGCCGTCATCTTCGGCGTGTTCGCGGTGAGCGCGCTGGCATGGATGGGCTGGTTGCTGGCACGCGGCGAACGCGAGCGCGATCCGTTGCTGCGCGCTTGGCACCGGCTGAGCCGCCGCTACCGCAAGCTCGGCCTTGCCCGCGAGCCGCACGAACCAGCCATCGTCTGGGCACAACGTGTCGCCCGGTCACACCCGAAGACGGCATTGCTGGCACTCAGCCAACGTTTCGCTGCCGCGCGATACGCTGGCACTGATTCGGACAGCGCCACTCTCTTGAAAGATTTGCTGCAGCATCGCCCGCGAACCGGAGCTTCCTCATGAGTACCCGTTTTCTTGTTCCTCTTATCGCTGTGCTCGGGCTCGCAGCCTGCGCCACCGCGCCCAAGCCGTTGCAGGGCCAGTTCCCTACGGTCAGTCCGAGCGACTCCACCGCCAGCGCCCAGGTCGGCACCTCCGTGCGCTGGGGCGGCAAGATCATCAAGACCACGCCTGGCCAGGGCCAGACCTGCTTTGAACTGATCTCGCGCCCGCTCAATGCCAGCGGTCGGCCGGACCGTGATGCAGTGGATGCCAGCGACGGCCGCTTCCTGGCCTGCCGCTCGGGCTTCTACGATCCGGCGGTGTTCGAACCTGGCCGCGAAGTGACCTTCATCGGCAAGATCGAAGGCTACGAAACCACCAAGATCGGCGAGTACGACTACAAGCTGCCCAAGGTCAATGCCGACGTGGTCTACCTGTGGCCGGTCGTGCGCGACGTGGAAGTCGTACCGGCTTACCCGTACGGTCCGTGGGGCGACCCGTGGGGTCCACGCTGGGGCGGCGGTTGGGGCTGGGGCCGCGGCTGGTGGTAATGCGCCGCTGACCTGAGTGTTATTCGCAAAAACGCCGCTCGCAGGGAGCGGCGTTTTTGTATGTGCGCGACGATCGCCGCGCTATACCGACTGCGCGCAGCGCACGATCAACCGACGCATCACGGCGTGCCGAAACGGCCCAGCGGTGCACCGGCCAACAAATGCAGATGGATATGAAACACCGTCTGGCCGGCATGCTCGCGGCAATTCATCACAATGCGGTAGCCGTCCTGCGCCAGCCCCTGTGCGCGCGCATATGCCGCCGCCGCAATGGCCAACTGACCGACCAGCAGCGCCTGCTCCGGTGGCACATCGTCCAAGGTCGGAATGGCGTGCTGCTTGGGAATGAAGAGCACATGCACCGGCGCCTGTGGTGCGATGTCTTGGAAGCCCAGCACCTCATCGTCTTCATAGACGATGGTGGCCGGGATTTCGCGACGAATGATTTTGCCGAAGATGGTGTCGGTCATGGTTCGGGATTGGAAATTCGTGATTCGGGATTGGTAACAGCTTACCGTGCGCGCCAGCACGGCTTTGCGAATCCCAAATCCCGCCTCCCCAATCCCCGCCCTCACAGCACCTCACTGCGGGTGCCGAAGGCGTGCGACAGGGTGCCGCGATCCACGTATTCCAGCTCGCCGCCCAGCGGCATGCCCTGGGCAAGCCGGCTCGGGCGTACCGCGTGCTGGCGGGCAAGCTGCGCGAGGTAATGGGCGGTCGCCTCGCCTTCCACGGTGGCGTTGGTGGCGATGATCATTTCGGTCACTTCGCCAGCGGCCAGACGCTCGCCGAGCCGATCCAATCCCAGTTCGCGTGGGCCGATGCCATCCAGCGGCGACAGGCGCCCCTGCAGGACGAAATACAGCCCGCGGTAGCCGGTGGCATGCTCGATTGCCAGGCGGTCGGCCGGCGATTCGACCACGCACAATTGCTGCCGGTCGCGACTGCTGCTGGCGCAAATGGTGCAGATCTCGGACTCGGTGAAGTCGCGGCACTGCACGCAATGCCCCACCTTTTCCACCGCATTGGCCAACGTCGTCGCCAGACGCCGCCCACCCTCGCGCTCGCGCTCGAGCACGTGATACGCCATGCGCTGCGCCGACTTCTGGCCCACACCGGGCAATACCCGGAAGGCCTCGATCAGTTGTTCTAGCAGTGAGGACATTGGGTGGCCGGGATTGGAAATTCGGGATTTGGAATTCGCAACGGCAAAGGCCTTTGCACTTAGCTCATCCCAAATCCCGACTCCCGAATCCCTTCGCTCAGAACGGCAACTTCATGCCCGGCGGCAACTGCATGCCGGCAGTGGCCGAACCCATGCGGTCCTTGGATTCGGCGTCGATCTTGTTGGAGGCGTCGTTGAAGGCGGCAGCGATCAGGTCCTCGGCCATCTCCTGGTCGGAGAGGATGCTCGGATCGATCCGCACCTTGCGGCACTCCTTGGCGCCGGTCAGCGTCACGTTGACCATGCCGCCGCCGGCAGTGCCGGTGACTTCCAGCTTGGCCAGTTCTTCCTGGGCGCGCTGCAGGTTTTCCTGCATCTTCTGCGCCTGCTGCATCAGTTGGGCAATGTTTCCACGCATGGGGCGTTACTCGTCGTAAGGGCGGATGGAATCGGGGACGATCCGCGCGCCTTGCTGCTGGATCAGCAGCTGCACCGTCGGGTCGTTCATAAAGGCTGTTTCGGCCGCGCTCTGGCGCTCGCCTTTCTGGCGGTTGGCACGCTCGTGCAAGGTTTCGACATCGGCGCTACCGGTTTCGATGACGATGCGCGGCGTGTTTCCCAACACCGGTGCCAACGCCTGCGCGAGGTTGGCGATGGAGCGCTCGGAATGGAGATATTCAAAACCCGGCGCCAGCGCCAGCCGCAGCACGCCATCGCGATGACCGATAAACGCGGCGTTGGCGGCCAGCTGCCGCGACGGTCCATTCAAGCCACTGCGCGTGACCAGCTCCAGCCATTGCTCGGCATCGGCGATACAGCCGTCGTCGAGCAAAGCCGATGCATCGGCTGCTGAGTCTGCTGCGGATACTGCCGTTGCTGGTGGCGTGACCACTGCTGGCTCTGCAAACGATGAGGGCTCGACAAGCGCGGCCGGCGAAGATGTTGCAACCGAAACCGGAGCGTCCTCTGCGGCGTCGGACGCGATCGCAACGGGTTGTGCGAGCTCGACGGGTGCGGACGACGGCGAAGCCATCGCGGCTTCAGGCGCAAGCACGGCCATCGTGTCGGACGCAGTTGTGGCCTGCGTGCGCACCGGCGCATCGTCCACTGCCCACGGCGGCGTGTCGTCAATGCGCGCGCTGGCTGCAGACGCGCGACTGGGCGAAGAAGATTCTTGGGGAGGAAGCATGACAACGGGAGCCGGCGCCGGAGCTGCGGCCGGAGTCGGAGTTGCCTGGGTCGCGGATGCCGGCAGGGACGCCTCCGCCGCCGCCACAGGCATCGTATCCGTCACCGCAGCAGTCGCGGCCACCATGGGGGGCGCAGCTGTCACCGGCGCTGCCAGTGCCGGCGCAGCAGCCTGACCGCCGGCAGCGGCAGAACGCGCACCACCGCCCGCCGTGGTGCCGCGTCCGTCGTCCGAGCCGCCAGCCGGCACCGCCGCAGCGGGGCGGAAGGCGAGCATGCGCAGCACTGCCATCTCGAAGCCAGCGCGCGGACTGGGCGCCAGATACAGATCACGACGCCCGTTGAGCGCCATCTGGTACCACAGCTGCACCACTTCCGGCCGCAACTGCGCCGCAAAAGGAGTCGGGTCGATGCCGTCGCCAACAAAGGCCACCGACGGCACCAGCTGCTGCACCTGCACGCGATGCAACGCCTCGGCCAGGGCCTCCAACACCCCGCTCCAATCGGGCGAAAACTCAGCCAGCGCGGCCACGACCTGCATCAGGCGCGCGCCATCGCCATCGGCCAGCGATTGCAGCATCGCGCCGACCTGGGTGCGATCGACCGTGCCCAACATGGTGCGCACCACGTCCTCGCGCAGCGCGCCGCCGGCATAGGCGATCGCCTGATCCAGCAGCGACAGGCCATCGCGCAACGAGCCGTCGGCTGCCTTGGACAGCTGCACAATCGCCGACAGATCCGATTCGATCTGCTCGGCGGCCAGGATGCGGGTCATCTGGCCCTGAATCTGGTCCTCGTCCAGCCGCTTGAGGTTGAACTGCAAGCAGCGCGACAGCACCGTCACCGGCAATTTCTGCGGGTCGGTGGTAGCCAGCAGGAACTTCACGTGCTCCGGCGGCTCTTCCAGCGTCTTGAGCAGCGCATTGAACGCCGCCTTGGACAGCATGTGCACTTCGTCGATCAGGTAAACCTTGAACTTGCCGCGCGAGGGCATGTACTGCGCGTTCTCGATCACCTCGCGCACATCGTCCACGCCGGTGTTGGACGCGGCATCGATCTCCAGCAGGTCGATGTAACGACCGGCGTCGATGTCCAGGCAGGCCGGGCACTGGCCGCATGGGTCGGCACTTGTACCGGTCTCGCAGTTGAGCGACTTGGCGAAGATGCGCGCAATGGTGGTCTTGCCCACGCCGCGGGTGCCGGTGAACAGGAACGCGTGATGCACGCGCCCACTGTCGAGCGCGTTACTGAGCGCGCGGACCACGTGTTCCTGGCCTACGAGTTCGGCAAAACGCTTCGGGCGCCACTTGCGGGCGAGAACGAGATAGGACATCGGGCAACCGGCTCTGTTTGAGCCGATATTGTGCCACGCCCGGTCTCAACGGCTGCGGCTGGAAGATTCAGCTTGTGGTACGGGCCGGCGACGGCTAGACTTTGCGGCCCTGTTCGACCACGGTCGTGCAGGCACGGAGAGGTGTCCGAGTGGTTGAAGGAGCACGCCTGGAAAGTGTGTAAGCGTCTAAACCGCGCTTCGGGGGTTCGAATCCCCCTCTCTCCGCCAGATTCATGATTTGCGCAAAGGCACCCATGTCGCAAATCGCAGGGCCATGCCAATGGTCCACGTCTTATGGTGGCCCCGTCGGTCCCTCGCGACGCTAGATCGAAAATCCCGCCAGGGCCGGAAGGCAGCAACGGTATCGATTGATGCGGGCGCCGAGGTCAACCGGCGGGGGCACCACCCTAACTTTCGACAGACTCCGGGCAAGCTAGCCGGAGCATCGGCTTGCTCACGACATGATCGAGCGATCAAGCAAGAAGTCAACTCGTGCCGCGCTGAGCGCTGATGCAAAGCCTGTCGCCTGCCCACGCGCGGATGCGCGCCGGATCCGCCCTGCTACGGTTGCGACTCCGGATGCAACCAACCCGCATCGCCTTCCAGGTAATGCTCGTGCTTCCAGATCGGCACGCGTGCCTTGACTTCATCGATGATGTAGCGGCACGCATCGAATGCGGCGCCACGGTGCGCTGCACTGACGCCGACCCACACCGCCATGTCGCCGATGCGCAGCTCGCCCACGCGGTGCACGCAATGCGCGTGCACGATGGCGAATCGCTGCATTGCTTCGTCGAGAACGCGCTGCCCTTCGGCCTGTGCGAGCGCGGCGTAGGCTTCGTAGCGCAGCCCGGCCACGCCGCGGCCTTCGTTGTGATTGCGTACCCAGCCTTCGAAACTGGCAAACGCCCCAGCGTGCGGGTGCTCGACGCAGGCACGCAACTGGTCGACCGGCAATGGCACCTCGGAAAGCGTAAAGATCGCTGCACCCTGTTCGCTCACGCTCAACCTCCCGACACCGGCGGAATGAACACCACTTCGCTGCCGTCGCGCAGCGCATCCTCCCAGCGCGCGAATGCGCCATCCACTGCCACCCGCAATTGCGCTGGTGTCCAGCGCAGGCCGTGCCGCGCATCGAGCTCGGCATACAGGCCACGCAAGCTCGGTGCATCGGACTGCACGCGCTCGTCGGCCATGCCTACTGCCTCGCGCAGGCTGGCGAAATACAGCACCGTCACTGTCGCAGTCATTGCGCCGCTCCGATATCGCGCTTGCCGCCGCGCTTGGACACCAATCTGGTCGGACCAATGCTCATGCTGTGCGACAACGCCTTGCACATGTCATAGACCGTCAGCGCAGCCACGCTGGCACCGGTAAGCGCCTCCATTTCCACGCCGGTACGATGCACGCAACGCACCGTGCAACGGATGTCCAGCACCTGCTCGCCCGCCCAGTCGATCTCGAAACGGCAGGCATCGATCGGCAATGGGTGGCAGAACGGAATCAATTCGTGCGTGCGCTTGACCGCCATGGTGCCGGCAATCACCGCCGTCTCCACGATGCCGCCCTTGGCGCTACGCAAGCCGTTGGCGCGCAGCTGTGCGGCCACGGCTGCCGGAAAGCGCACGCGGCTTTCTGCAGTCGCGCTACGGGCGGTGATCGCCTTGCCCGAGACATCCACCATCGTGGGAAGCCCGGCATCGTCGAGGTGTGTCAGGCGTGCGGAACGGGATTTTGCAGGCATGGGAAGCAACGCGAAGACAGGCAATCAGGATGCGGCATTCTCGGTGAACAGGGTGCCTTGATGAAACAGCAGCTGCCATCCATCAGCGTTCCTATGCCACAACGCGCTGCGCAAAGCTTGCCGTTCAACGCCCTGGCGGCGATCTATCGACCGATAGCGCAACGACGCCAGATCCGGCGCCAGCCGCACACATTCGGAGCCATCGGCCTGGTAATCGGCAGCAACACCGGATGCGCACACGGCCGCGATCACTTCACTGCGCGTGGACCGACGACCTGAGGTACCGAACTCGCCAAACGCCGGATCGAGCGACGCCTCCAACACCTGCACATCGGCACGCAGCTGCGGATCGCGCAGACGCTGTTCCAGCGTGCGCAGCAGCACCGGCAGCGCGCCCTAGCTCATCCGCCGATTAAAAACATCTCGACCGGCTTGCCGCGCCGTGGCACCGAGGCGCGCACTTCGCTGTAGCGGTCGCCACGCACACTCCAGCACTGCCATAGATGCGTCGCCAGCGCAGGCTCGCCATTGGCCAGTGCCGGTTTCAGGTCATGCCCCTGACTGGCGAACAGGCAGGTATATAGATGCCCATCTGCCGAGACGCGCGCACGCTGGCAATCGCCGCAGAACGGCACGCTGACCGAACTGACGAAGCCCACTTCGCCGGCGCCATCCGCGAACGCGTGGCGCTGCGCCACTTCACCGGTGTAATGGGCGTCCAGCGCCACCAACGGCCAGCGCGCATGGATGCGTTCATGCAATTGCGCAGAGGTCACCACCGCATCCGGCGTCCAGCCATTGCAGCTACCCACATCCATGAATTCGATAAAGCGCAGCACGTGTCCGGTGCCGCGGAAGTGCTCCACCAGCGGCAGCACCTGATCTTCGTTGACGCCACGCTGCACTACGCAATTGATCTTCAGCCGCTGGAAGCCGGCCTGCTCGGCCGCGGCGATGCCGGCCAGCACCCGCGCAATCTCGCCGCGGTCGCCGTTCATGCGTCTGAACAATGCCGGTTCCAGCGCATCCATGCTGACGGTGATGCGGCGCAACCCCGCCTGCCGCAGCGCGACGGCCTGGCGCGCAAGCAAGGTGCCGTTGGTGGTCAGCGCCAGATCTTCGATGCCCTCGATCGCAGTCAGCCGCGCAATCAGGCTCGGTAGATCGCGACGCAGCAGCGGCTCGCCGCCGGTCAGGCGCACCTTGGTCACACCGACCGACACGAAGGCACGCACCAGGGTTTCCAGCTGATCGAAACTCAACCGCTGCCGCGAGTCGAACCCGTAGTCGTCGGGTACGCGATCGGCCGGCATGCAGTACCCGCAGCGAAAATTGCAGGCCTCGATCACCGACAGGCGCAGATCGCGCAGCGGACGGCCATAGCGGTCCTGCATCGGCGCCGTGGCAAGATTCGGCAGCAGCAAGGCGCCCATCAGGGCACCGTCGCTGCGGTCGGGTTCGCCAGCGCAAGGTATTGACCGGGCACGGCGACGCGGTGGCCACGCGCACGCAGCACATCGCCGTCGGCGTCGCTGGCGTAGTGGTACAGCAGCATGCGGCTCAACAGGTCCTGCGGGTATTCCCGCTCCAAATCGTCAACGCCAGTGTGCGACGGGTTGCCGTGAACGCCGCAGTCATGTGCGATGAGTTCGCTGTCGTCCGCATAGCGCTTCAACATCTCCGGAATGGGCCGGGTATCGCCGGTCCAGACCAGCGCGCCCTTCAACCGCAGGCCGTAGGCCGTCTCCGGCCAGTGGTGGCGGACCGGGAACACTTCCAGCCGTACGCCGTCGTGCCAGAACGCATCGCCGACCGGCACCAGCTGAAACGCATCCCAGAAGTTCGCTCCGCCTTCGGCCAGCACGTTCGGGTAATCGGCGATGCGCCGTTGCAGCAGCGGCACGACTGGCGCCGGCACGTACAGGCGTGTGCGCCCGCGGCGCTCGGAGAAATAGCTGTCGACGAACACCCGCTCCAGCCCACCGACGTGGTCCAGATGCACATGGGTAATGAAGATCGCCTGCGGCAGCTGGCCGTAATGAGCCTGATAGGCGGTTAAACCTTCGCTGCCGCAATCGATGGTCAGCCATGGGACGCCGGCGCGTTCGAGCGTGGCCATCGGCGAGCCAAGCGCCACCGCCGACGCATTGCCAACTCCCTGCACCCGCAAGGCCCAGTCCATCAGTAGCCCCGGCCCCAGGCCAGTTCGTAGGCGCGGTGCAGGCGCTCATAGTCTTTATCGACGTCCTCGCCGCTGCGGTTGCCGCGCAGCTTCAACAGCGAGCGATGCAGGCGCTTGAGATTACGCTCACGCCAGCGCGTGGCCGGAATGCGCAGCACGCCGCGGTCGAAATCGATCAACCAGCCATGCCCGCCGGCATCGAACAGGATGTTGTGCGCGTTGAGGTCGGGGTGATCCAGGCCGGCACGATGGAAGCGCGCGATCAATTGCCCGGTCGCCTCCCATGGCGCGCCGCGGCCGGCCAACTGGGCGTGATCGGCCAAGGAGCGCACGTTTTCCAGCCGCTCCATCAACAGCGCAGCGCGATAGCCCAGACCTTCGCGCAGATAGCAGGCGGCCAGCGGACGCGGCACCGGTAACTTGCGTTTGATCAGTTCGCGCATTAGCCGGAATTCGGCAAAACTGCGCGTGCGCCCTGCCCCTTTCCATAGATAGCGATCGCGGCTCACACGTGCGGCCATGCCGCCACGCAGATACTGCCGTAACACGCTGCGGCCGAACGGCGCATCTACGAACCACGCGCCGCCACGCCCGCCTTTATCCACCGGCCGCGCCCTGTCGCCCCACGATTGCGGCGAAAACAGACTGGCATCGGCTTGCCGCAGCCGTTCGCGGTCGAACACAATGGCGCCATACCCGCGACCTTCGCGGTACGGCGCCAACGCTTCGGTGGCATCGAAAGAAACCATCTATCGAGTCTAACAACACCATGGCTGTAACGCCCGCATCGCTGTGTTTGCTGCGCTTGTCCGCCCTGGGCGATGTCACGCATGTGGTGCCGCTGGTGCGCATGTTGCAGGCGGGGTTTCCTGAAACCCAACTGCATTGGATCATCGACAAGGCCGGGCTGAAGTTGCTCGAGGGGCTGCCCGATGTGCACTTCCACGCCTACGACAAACGCAGCGGCGTGGCCGGCATGCGCGCACTACGTCAATCGCTCGCACCGCTGGGGCGTTTCGATGCCTTGCTGCAAATGCAGGTGGCCTTTCGCGCCAATGTGCTGTCGGCCTTCGTGCCGGCGCGGCGACGCATCGGCTACGACCGCAACCGCTCCAAGGACCTGCACGGCCTGTTCGTCAACGAGCGCATCGCCGACCACCCCGGCATCCATGTGCTCGACGCCATCGGCAGCTTTGCCGAGCCGCTGGGCCTGCGCCAGACCCAGGTGCGCTGGGACCTGCCGGTGCCTGAAGAAGCGCACGCCTGGGCACGCGCGCAATGGGACGACGACGGCCGCCCCGTACTGATGATTTCCCCGTGCTCCAGCCACGCGCGGCGCAACTGGTATGCCGATCGCCACGCCGCGCTCGCCGATCACGCCGCCGCACAGGGTTGGCGGATCGTGCTGTGCGGCGGCCGCAGCGACCTGGAGCGCAGCACTGCCGATGCCATCGTTGCGGCCGCACGCACGCCGGTGCTGGACTTGGTTGGCAAGGACACCCTCAAGCAACTGCCTGCCCTGCTCGCGCGTGCGGACCTGGTGGTCACCCCGGATTCCGGGCCAATGCACATCGCCAACGCGATGGGCACCAAGGTGCTGGGCCTGCACGCGGCCAGCAATCCCTCGCGCAGCGGCCCGTATTCGGACGTGCGCTATTGCGTGGACCGCTACGACGCAGCCGCGCGCAAGTTCCTGCACAAGCCGGCCGACCGGCTACGCTGGGGAACAAAGATCGAATTCGACGACGTGATGTCGCTGATCACCGTGGACGATGCGATCGCCGCCTTCGAGCGGTATCGCGCCGACCACCCGCGCTGAGGATCGGCGATCAATCACCGCCGGACTGCCACACGGTTGGCGCAAAAGGCGAGGCATCCAGCACTTCATCACCGGCTCTGAATCTGCTCGGCGATCAGGCGCCGGGCAAGTTGCGGAGGTGCCCGTACCAATGGGCATGAGATCGAGCGAATACGCTTCAGCAACACATCGCGCTGTCAGCCCACCCGCGCAATCAAACCGTCAACACGCTCAGGCGCCGGTGGCGCGATAGTCCTGATAGGACTTTTCTTCCACATAGGAAGACCCCAGCGCCAGGTTGATCTCCTTCTTGATGCGCGCGCGCTCATCGTTTTCGATATAGACGCTGCGCGCCAGCTGCACGAAGCTGTCGTCGAAGGTTTGCGCTTGCTCCTTGAGGCGGATGTCGTCCTCGATCACCCACAGCCGCTCATTGACGGCCTTCAGCTCGGCGCGCAGGCGCACGATGTCGTGGCCGGCGGCCGGATGCGCCATCCAGCTGGTTTCCAGCGCAGACAGCTCGTTGCGCACATTGGTCAACTTGGCCGCATCGCGCATGCGCTCGGACTTGATCTGCAGGATCGCGATCTTGTCGAGCAGCTCACCAAAGGACACGGGCACCAGGATCTCGGACATGACAGGCCTCCAACGGGGTCGGGTGGATTGTAGTCATCGCCGTGGACACGGAGGACGTCTTATCCATCCTGCGGCCAATCTGGACGACCAAGACCGAAACAGCGACCCGCGTGCGCCAACGTATCGAGACGATCCTTGATGCCGCCACGGTGAAGCGGAAGCGGACTGGCGACAACCCGGCGCGCTGGAAGGGCCATCTGTCGATGATCCTCCCCAAGCCCAAGACGGTCGCTCCGGTCCAGAACTTCCCGGCACTCCCTTACAAGGACATCCCCGAGTTCATGGCCGCATTGCGCAAGCGACACGGCGAGGCAGCGCGCGCTCTGGAGTTCACGATCCTGACTGCCGCCCGCACCGGAATGACCCTGGGAGCGGTCCCGGCCGAGTTCACCGGCAACGACTGGACTTGTCCAGCTGAACGAATGAAATCCAAGAAGGAACACGTCGTTCCGCTCTCGACAGCGGCCCAGGCAATCGTCAAGCCCAGGCTTTCGCGGAAGCTTTTGTTCCCGAATGACGTCTCTGGCGAACCGCTATCGGAGAATGCAATGCTCGCATTGCTCAAACGCATGGACCGCGGCGACATCACCGTTCACGGCTTTCGATCGACCTTCAAGGATTGGGCAAGCGAGGTCACCGACTTCCCCGATGACCTGTCCGAGGCAGCGCTAGCGCATGAGATAACGGACAAGGCCAAAGCCGCTTACAAGCGCGGCAAGATGTTGGAGAAGCGACGCAAGATGATGGAAGCATGGGCCAACTACTGCGCATCCCCGCCGGCGCACCCTATCTCATGAAGATTCCAGGCATCGATAGCACACGTTTTCATGCCGGCTGAACTCCACGCAGGCATATCCTCGGCCTACAGATGGATCGCACGCATCGCCCCACCTGATTAGCACGCACTTTCAGCGGTGAACAGGGTGACATCACGCAGGGCCCGGTCGGACCACGGCTTGCTGGCGGCTGCGGCGGCCAGCAAGCTGGGCACCAGCCGGGTCAGATCGAAACGGCGGTTGAACCGCCACATCGTCTCTGCCAGGTAGCGCTGGGCGTATTTGGCGAATTTGAAGGCGTGATAGGCACCGTCCAGCAAACGCTTTAGGTTGGACAACACCACGTTGACCCAGCGTGCGTTCTCTGCCTCGCAGCGACTTCG
>NZ_JBBYGR010000021.1:0-27444 GCF_038405005.1 Xanthomonas sp. JL1
ACTCGTGCTGGAAAAAGTTCAGGTGCCGGTAGGTCTTGACCACGGTGTCATGAACCGGATGCAGCCCCTTTTGGCCCGATACCTTGAACCTCGTGCCCGGCTTGAAGTCCACCGGCACCGTCAACACCTTGGTCGCTTCGTCGAACTCGACCGCGCCTACCGACCACGGCGCGCCGATCCCCAGCGCCGCTTCAAACACCTTGGCCGTCATCCCAATCCCCGCGTCAGTGGTAAACCAGCCGAAATCCTACCCACTCAAATTCTCAGAGAGCCAGATCTGTTTACCAGCGTCAGACACTAGGCCAATCCGCTGCGCTACGCGCTTGATCCTCAGCGCCCAGGCTCATCATTCCAAAGCAGCTTATGCAACTGCATCTGGAAGCGCACCGGCAAGCGGTCGGCCACGATCCAGTCGGCCAGCTGTCGCGGGCCGACTTCACTTTTGCTCGGCGAAAACCACACCGTGCAGCGGCGATCCAGCGCGTGCGCGGCGACGATCTCACGCGACCATTCGTAATCGGCACGGCTGCAGATCACGAACTTGATCTGGTC
Organism: Xanthomonas sp. JL1; assembly: GCF_038405005.1. Classification (NCBI taxonomy): domain Bacteria; kingdom Pseudomonadati; phylum Pseudomonadota; class Gammaproteobacteria; order Lysobacterales; family Lysobacteraceae; genus Xanthomonas; species Xanthomonas sp. JL1. The sequence goes on from NZ_JBBYGR010000021.1 coordinate 553, forward strand.
GCGCGCGGTCAGCAGCAGCAGGTTTTCCCAGCGGTTGCGTGCTTCTTCGCCGGATGCGGGTGTCTTGATGTCGACCACGCGCGAGACGCGTGGATCGACAGCGGACACGTCCAGCGCACCGGACGTCTCCAGCGACACGTCGTAACCGGCATCGCAGAGTTTCTGCAGCAACACCAGACAACGCTTCTGCGCCAATGGCTCCCCGCCGGTCACGCAGACATGGCGCACGCCATGCGTGGCGACTTCGGCGAGGACGTCGTCGATGTCATGCCACTCGCCGCCATGGAAGGCGTAGGCGGTGTCGCAATACACGCAGCGCAGTGGGCAGCCGGTCAGACGCACGAACACCGTCGGCCAGCCAGCGGCTTCGGCTTCGCCTTGCAAGGACAAAAAGATTTCGGTGATCTTCAATCGCGGCAAGGGCGATTGAATAATCTCGCTAGGGACGGTGGCAGCGTTCATGGGCAAAGTATGCGCCGTGCCGACAAGCACAGACGCGCGGGCTCAGCGCAGTTGCTGGCCGAGGCGGATGGACTGCAGGCGTTCCTGAGCGACGCGTGCCGCATCGGAGCCGGGATACTGCGAGGCGACATGCTGCAAGGTCCGCTGGGCTTCGTTGTTCTTGCCTTCACCGTACTGCGAAAGGCCGAGCTTCAACAGGCCACCAGCGGCCTTGTCGTGTGTGGGATAACGGCTGACGAGATCGCGAAACTGCGCCTCGGCAAGCTGGAAATTGCGGGTGGCGTAATAACTCTCACCCAGCCAATACAAGGCATTGGGGGTATAGACGCCGTTGGGATAGAGCTCCAGAAAGCTCAGGAACAGCTGAGAGGCATCGTCGTACTTGCCGTTCTTCAACGCATCGAAGGCCACGTTGTAGGCAGTACGTTCGTCGTTGCTGACGGCCAAGGTGCCTGGGTCGCCATGGACGGTAGGCGGCTTCTCGGAAGTTGCCGCCGTTGGGGGCCGCGCAGCGGGTGCCGGGGCCGGAGTCACGCTGCCGGTCGCTGGGGGCAATGACGGCGTTGCGCCACCTGCGCCTTCCAACCGGTTCAAGCGTCCATCCAGGTCCAGATATTGGTCCTTGGACTGCTGCTTGAGTTGCTCATTGTCGTGCTGAAGCTGTTCGACGGTCGACCGCAATGCCTGCAGGTCCGAACGCGCCTGCTGCAGCTGATTGAGGAGATCGTTGTTGGCCTGACTATTGGCCTGCTGCTGCTCGAGCACGGCCACACGATCAGCGAGACTGGCTCGCTGTGCGTATGCCGGCGCGGCGACCACAAGGGCCGCCGCGACGAACAGGGATGTCACTCGAAAGCGCATCGCTTCTTACTGAGCCGTGTACACGATTTCGACCCTGCGGTTCTGCGACCAGCAGGACTCGTTCGACTCGGTGCAGACCGGACGCTCTTCGCCGTAGCTGACGACGGTCAGCTGGCTGGCCGAGCCGCCGGCAGCCTGCAAAGAGGACGACACGGCATTGCCGCGACGCTCGCCCAGACCCATGTTGTACTCACGCGAACCGCGCTCGTCGGCATTGCCCTGCAGGGTGATGCGCGAGGAAGGACGGTCACGGAGGTACTTGGCGTGGCAAGCCATGATGGCCTGGAATTCCGGCTTCAGGGAGTCCTGATCCAGATCGAAGTAAACAACGCGCTGACGCAGGCAGGCATCGGTATCCAGGTCGCCGGGGCCGTACAGGCCAGAGGTGGACGGGCCGGTGGGAACCGAGGAACCAGCGGTGGTATTGGTTGCAGGTGGCGGAGTTTCCTTCACCTTCTTCGAGCAACCAGCCAGCACGGCGACGGACAATAGAGAGACAAGCAAGACGCGGGTGGACTTGTTCATGGGGTACCTATGGAGGCTCTGGGCCAATGAGTGGTTTAACGCAGCGAAATATTAACATTAATGCGCGGTTCGGTAAGGCCCCCATGCGGGTTCTCTCACATCGCCGTCGGCCAGCACTAGACGCTGGCGGACCCGAGCGTCGGAAGAGACGGCGTACAGCACGCCACGGCCGCCTTCGCGCGCCGCGTACAACACCATGCTAGCGTTAGGCGCGAAGCTCGGCGATTCGTCCAGAGATCCCGGCGACAGCGTGCTCCAGCTGGGCGAACCCAGGCTGCGGTCCATCATGGCGATGCGGTAGGTATTGCCACTGCCCTGTGCCACGGCAATCTTCTTGCCGTCGAACGACACACTGGCGGTGGCGTTGTAGTTGCCCTGGAAGGTGACACGGTTGGCGCTGCCGCCGCTGGCCGCGACCTGGTAGATCTGCGGACGACCGCCGCGATCAGAGGTGAAGTAGATGCTGCCGCCATCCGGCGCCCAGGTCGGCTCGGTGTCGATGCCGAAGTGGTTGGTGAGCTGGGTGAGCTGCTTGCTGCCCAGGTCCATCACGTAAATTTCCGGGTTGCCACTACGCGACAGCGCCAGCGCCAGGCGACGGCCATCCGGCGAGAACGACGGCGCGCCATTGATGCCGCGGAAGCTGGAGACCAGTTCGCGCGCGCCGGTGGCGATGTCCTGCAGGTAGATCGACGAGTTGCCGCGCTCAAAGCTCACATAGGCCAGCTTCTTGCCGTCCGGGCTCCAGTTGGGCGACAGCAACGGCTCGGCCGAACGTACGATGGTCTGCGGATTGTAGCCATCCGAATCGGCCACCATCAGCGCATAACGCATGGCGCCGCCCTTGCCGCTGGCAGTCACGTAGGCGATGCGGGTCCAGAACGCGCCGCGCACGCCAGTGATCTTTTCATAGATCGCATCGGCCATCTGGTGCGAAACATCGCGCATTGCGTTGGCACGCGCGGTCATCGCCAGGCCCAGCATGCGCTCGCCCTTCGCGACATCGAACAGCTCGTACTCCACGCGATAGGCGCCTTCGCCCGCGTCCATGACGCGGCCAACCACGATGTAGTTCTGCTTGAGGGTGCGCCAGGTCTGGAACTGCACCTCGGTGCCACGGGTCGGCTTTTCGACGATCTGCGCGGCCGGCAGCGTGCGGAACTGGCCGGAACGATCAAGGTCGGCGCCGACCACCGCAGACACATCGGTCTGCGGTGCAGTGCCGGAGCCCTGGTAAGGCATCGGAATGACGGCGATCGGCGTGGCCGAAGCGCTACCGCCGACGATATCGATGGTGAGGCCTTGCTGCTGCGCGAGCGCGCTCAGCGGCAACAACAGGACGGTCAAGGCGGCTAGCCAACGCAGCGGTTTCTTCATGGACGGCTCGGATCGGGCAGGAAAAGTGTGCAAGGGATAGCAATCAGCGAGTGAACATACGCGCAATCGTGAATGAGTTGACGTGAAAATGGAGCGAGCGATCGTGTAGCAGCATGGGGGGCACCATTGATGGACAGCGTTGACGTGGCAGCTCGCCTGCTGCCGTTTGGGGTTGCAGCGTGCGTACCGGAATCAGCCACCCTTTCATCGCATCAGGCTGCGGCGCCGATGGATGGCATCCGCAGCCTGACGACGATCATTACTGGTCCTGCGCGGTGAATACGAAGGTCAAATTGCGCTGGAACACCGATTCAAACCCGCGGTACGGCAATGGCTGTGCACTCAACACGGCCGCCTCGATCGAACGCTGACCGGCCTCGTCATAGGGGCAACCCGGCGCCACCTTGGCCTCCATCACGCTGCCGCCCGGCAACTGCCGGATGTTGATCGTGCATTTCTGGCCCGGCGGCACCGACGGCGGGCGCACCCACTGCGCCAACACCTTTTGCTGGATCGCCGCAACGTACTTGGCCGACAAATCGGTGCTGGTACCGCCCTGCCCTGCAGTCGGCTGCGCGCTGGTCGCGGTGGCCGCGGAGGACTGCTGCGCACGTGCGGCGGCAACCTGGCGCAGCTTTTGCTCGGCCAGCGCCATGTCCTTATCGGCTTGCGCGCGCTGACGACGGATGTCGGCGATCTTCTTCTGGCGTTCGGCGTCTTCCGCCGCCTGCTGCGCGGCCGCCTGCTTCTTCTTGGCGTCGGCTTCTTCCTGCTGCTTGGCCAAGCGCAACTTCTGCTCTGCCTCTTCCTGACGTTTGCGCTCGGTCAGATCGATCTGCTCCTGACGGCGCTTGGCTTCCTGTTCCTGCTTGGCCTTTTCGGCGGAAATCGCCAGGGCGTCGACACGATCCTGGTCGACCTTGTCGGGCTGGGCGACACGCTCCTGTGCCTGTGCCTGCTGTGGCGTGGGCGCATCCTGCGGACGCGGCTCGGGAATCGGCTGCGGCGGCGGCACGCTGTCTTCCGGCGCAGGTTCGGGCAATGGTGCCGGCGGCGGCGGCGTTTCGACCGGCGTGGCCTTCAATGCCTGGCGTGCAACCCGCGCATCAGCGGCGGACACGTCCAGCGAGGCTTCCATGCTGGGGTCGCCGGCGGCCGGTTCGACCGAGCGTTGGGGCGACCACAGCCAGCCGGCGATAAACACCAGCGCGACCAGCACGTGCACCACCAATGCCAGGACGACCGGTCGGAGCCAGCCGTCATCGCGCGCCGTCTGCGTGGGGAGTGCGTCAGCGTGCATCGCTGCCTGCAGTGCCGCCGGAGTCGGAAATCAGGCCCACCTTCTCGACCTTGGCCTGCTTGAGCACACCGATGGCGTCCATGATCTTTTGATACGGCGCGGCGCGATCGCCCGCCACCACCACGCGCGCATCCTTGTCTTGCGCCACGATCGCAGCCAGCTGCGCCTGCAGCGCAGCCACGTCCATCGGCTGCGGCTTGCCCTTGGGCAGTTGCAGAGCCAATTTGCCATCGGCGGCGACCACCACCACGACCGGGTCCTGCTTGCTCTCCAGCGACTTGGCGCGCGAGCTGGGCAGGCTGACGTCGGTGCTCAGGGTCAGCAACGGTGCGGTCACCATGAAGATGATCAGCAGCACCAGCATCACGTCGATATACGGCACGACGTTGATGTCGGATTTGAGCTTGCGCTTCTTACGGCGGGAAATACCGGAGATCATCGCGAAACGTTCCTCATTAGTCCTCGGCGCCGGCTGGCAGCGTGGTCGCACAGTGTCCGTGTAGGGAGCACCTGCGCGTGGCGCTACGCATCGACGCGACTGGCTCTCCCGAGCACGTCCCGCGTGACGCAAGCGGGTGCGTGCCGGGAGCGCGCATCACTCGTCCGCGCCGACCTGACGCTGCAGGATGGAGCTGAACTCGTCGGCAAAGGTTTCGTAGCGCACCGACAGCCGTTCCACGCGCGTGGTGAAGCGGTTGTAGGCCCACACGGCCGGGATCGCGACGAACAGGCCGATAGCGGTGGCGAACAACGCTTCGGAAATGCCTGGCGCCACGGCCGCAATACCGGCCTGCTCGCCGCTGCTGACCATGTCATGCATGGTCACCATGATGCCGAACACCGTACCGACCAGGCCGACGTACGGCGCGGTAGAGCCAATGTTGGCCAGCAGTTCGAGATTGCGCTCCAGCTGATCGACTTCGCGGGTGAAGGCGGTACGCATGGCACGCTGTGCGCCTTCCAGCTGCACGCGTGCATCCAGACGGCGACGGTCGCGCAGACGCGAGAACTCGCGGAAGCCGCCTTCGAACATCGATTCCAGACCGCCGACGCTGCGGTTGCGGTCGGTTGCCGAGGCGTACAGCTTGGCCAGATCCGCACCGGACCAGAAGCGGTTTTCGAACTCGTCCGCCTCGCGGTTGGCCTGCTTGAATGCACGCGCCTTGCGGAAAATGATCACCCAGCTGATGAACGAGCCGATCAGCAGCAGCAACACGATGATCTTGACCGGGATACTGGCGCGCAGGATCAGGTCTACATAGTTGATGCTGCTGTTGTGCGCCACGCTGGCGGTCTGCGCCGCGGCAGCGGCGACGTCCTGCGGTAGTGCTTCCACTACCGTGTCCTGCAGGGCCAGGAGCAATGCAATCGACATCCGTTCGTTCCTCAGTAATCGGATTCTGTGGTTTCTAAAGCTTTCAACACGTCATACAGCGCATCGTCCATGCCACGCGGGCGGAAGTCGCTGGCATCCAGTGCGGCAATGCGCACCTCAGCGGTCAGCAGCACTTCGCCTTCGCGACGGACCGATTGCGCGAACAGCAGGCTGGCCCGTCTGCATCGCAGCAGCACCGCCGACACTGACAGCGCGTCGTCGAGCCGGGCCGGCTTGAGGAAATCCAATTGCATCGAGCGGACCGCAAACACCAGATCGTGCTCCTGGCGCGTGCGCTCCTGCCCGTAACCGAGCGCGCGCATCCACTCCGAGCGCGCACGTTCCATGAAGGCGACGTAGCGCGCGTGGTAGACCACCCCGCCAGCGTCGGTATCTTCCCAGTAGACGCGTGTCGGCCAACTGAATATGGACGGGGATGCGGGATGTGGGATGCGGGATGCGGTGGTCATGAGCCAGGAATGTCGATCGAAATGCCCCAGGCGAGCAACGAACGCAGCGTCATCAGAACAAGTCTCCCGGTTCGCCGATGCCCGGAGCGCGGTCGCGCGGCGGCTTCAGGCCCAGATGCAGATAGGCCTTGGTGGTGACCATGCGGCCGCGCGCGGTGCGGATCAGAAAGCCCTGCTGGATCAGATAGGGTTCGATCACGTCTTCCAGCGTGCCGCGCTCTTCCGACAGCGAGGCGGCGAGCGATTCAACACCGACTGGGCCGCCATCGAAATGCTCGACGATGGTGCGCAACATGCGACGGTCGAGCTCGTCGAACCCTTCCGGGTCGACCTTGAGCATCTGCATGGCCGCCTGCGCCACCGGCAAATCGATATGCCCGGCCGCCTTGACCTGGGCGTAGTCGCGCACGCGGCGCAACAGCCGGTTGGCGATACGCGGGGTTCCACGCGCGCGGCGTGCGATTTCCGCAGCGCCCTCGGGCGTGCAGTCGATGCCTAGAATTGCCGCCGAGCGGATCACGATGCGGGTCAGCTCCTGCGGCGAATAGAACTCCAGCCGCTGCACGATGCCGAAGCGGTCGCGCAGTGGCGCGGTCAGCAACCCGGCACGGGTGGTGGCGCCGATCAGGGTGAACGGCGGCAGATCGATCTTGATCGAACGCGCGGCCGGGCCGTCGCCGATCATGATGTCGATCTGGAAATCTTCCATCGCCGGGTACAGCACTTCTTCCACCACCGGCGAGAGGCGGTGGATTTCGTCGATGAACAACACATCGTGCGGCTGCAGGTTGGTCAGCAGCGCGGCCAGATCGCCGGCCTTTTCGATCACCGGGCCGGAGGTCACGCGCAGGCTCACGCCCAACTCGTTGGCGATGACGTGGCTGAGCGTGGTCTTGCCCAACCCGGGCGGGCCGAAGATCAGCACATGATCCATCGCCTCGCCGCGCGCCTTGGCCGCCTGGATGTAGATCTCCATCTGCTCGCGCACCGGCTGCTGGCCGAGATAATCGGCCAAGCGCTTGGGACGAATGCTCGCATCGGCGGCATCGTCTTCGCGGGTGGAGCTGCTGGCGATGATGCGCTGGTCCATGAGAGCGGGAGTGGAAGATTCGGGAGCGGGAATTGGAACCGAATAGTATCGGACGCGGGCGCGTTCAGCGCTACGCGCTTACCAATCCCGAATCTCCAGCCCCCAATCCCGGGCCGCCACCGGCGGCCTCAGATCTCGACTTGTGCGCCCAATTCGACCAGGCGATTGCCGGGAATGCGGAAGAACCCGGTCGCCGGGGCGGCGTTGCGATGCATCAGCGCGAACAGCTTGTCGCGCCAGATCGGCATGCCGCGGTTGGCGCTGGCCACAATGGTTTCGCGGCTGGCGAAATAGGTCGTGTCCATCGGATCGAAGTAGATGCCGCCCTGGTCGCAGGAGCGCATCAGCGCCAGCGGCACGTCCGGGGTCTCCATGAAACCGAAGCGCACATGCACACGGTAGAACTCGTCGCCGATCGCCTCGATCTTCAGCCGTTTGCCGGCGGCGGCGTACGGGCCCTGCAACGTTTCGACCGTAAGGAACACATTGCGCTCGTGCAGCACCTTGTTGTGCTTGAGGTTATGCATCAGCGCGTGCGGCACCACCATCGGGTCGGCGGTGAGAAATACTGCCGTACCCGGCACGCGCACCGGCGGCGCCAGCATCAGCCCGGGCAGGAAGGTATCGAGCTTGATGCCGTCCTTGCGGATCTCATCGTGCAGCAGCTTGCGGCCGCGGCGCCAGGTGCGCATCAGCGTAAACAGGATCAGCCCCAGCAGCAGCGGGAACCAGGCGCCGTCCAGGAACTTGATGATATTGGCGTAGAAGAACGCGCAGTCCACCGCCAGAAACACCAGCGCGAACAGCCACAGCAGCGGCGCCGGCACACGCGGATTGGCACGCGCGTAAATGACCATCAACACGGTGGTGATCAGCATGGTGCCGGTCACCGAGACGCCGTAAGCGGTCGCCAGCGATGTCGAGTCGCCGAAACCGACCACCGCCACCGCCACCGCCAACAGCAGGCACCAGTTCACCGCCGGCACGTAGATCTGGCCGATGGTGGAGTGCGATGTGTGGCGAATGTGCATGCGTGGGATGTAGCCCAGCTGCATGGCCTGGCTGGCCACCGAATAGGCGCCAGTGATCAGCGCCTGCGAGGCGATCACCGTGGCCGCAGTGGCCAGCACGATCATCGGGTACAGAGCCCACTCGGGCACTGCTTCGTAAAACGGATTGCTGACCGCGGACGGATCGCGCAGCACCAGCGCGCCCTGCCCCAGGTAAGTCAGGGTCAGCATCGGCAGTACCACGAATTGCCAGGAGCGACGGATCGCCTTGGCACCGAAATGGCCCATGTCTGCGTACAGCGCCTCACCGCCGGTGACTGCCAGCACCACCGCACCGAGCACGAACACCGCATGCCAGTTGTGTTCGACGAAGAAAAGCACGCCCCACCATGGGTTCAACGCATGCAGCACTTCCGGTGCGCGTGCCATGTTGTAGACGCCGATCGCGCCTAACGCGAAGAACCAGACCAGCGTGATCGGGCCGAACGCCTTGCCTACACGCTCGGTGCCGAAGCGCTGGGCCAGGAACAGCATGCCCAGCACCACCAGGGTGATCGGCACGACGAACGCTTCGAGTTTGGGCGCGGCCACCTGCAGGCCTTCCACCGCCGACAGCACCGAGATGGCCGGGGTGATGACGCCGTCGCCAAAGAACAGCGACGCACCGAAGATGCCAAGGATGCCGACCACGTACATCGAGCGCGAACCGCCCGGCAGGGTGCGTTGCGCCAGCGCGGTGAGCGCCATGATGCCGCCCTCGCCGTCGTTGTCGGCGCGCATGATCACGGTGACGTATTTGAGCGTGACCACCAGCATCAGCGCCCAGAACACCAGCGACAGGATGCCCAGCACGGTGTCGTGGTCCGGGGTCAACCCGTAATGCGGCGAAAACGCCTCCTTCAAGGTGTACAGCGGGCTGGTACCGATATCGCCGAAGACGACACCGATGGCACCGATGACCAAGGCGGTTTGGCTGTTGGCAGACGCGTGGCCGGAGCCGGCTGCTGGTGTAGGAGTGTGGGACATGAGGTGAGCAGTTTTCGCCAGACAGCGTGAAGAAGATGAGGGACACAGCGCTTGCCGAAGGCACCTGCACCAAAACCGCGCAGGCTACCAATGTACGGGCTGGCCGCGGGCAAGGATGCGCAGTGTACGAGCCGCCCCTGCCGATTCCGAGTGCCGGCCGCGCCCGCTTGGCAGCAGCGCAGTGATGGGGCGGCTGCGCTCAGCGCAGCGCGGCTTGCAGGGCCTTGCGAATGACCGTGGCCACCTCACCGCCTTCTGCACCGGCATCGCGCGCCATGCGGGCAGCCTCGGCAGGCTTGTAGCCCAACTGCTGCAAGGCCACGGTGGCTTCGGAGATGGCATCCGGCCCCAGTTGGCCGGTGATCGGCGCGCCGCTGCTGAAGTCGGCCGCGCGGTCGCGCAGCTCCACCACCATGCGCTCGGCCGTCTTCTTGCCGATGCCGGGGATGCGGGTCAGCGCGGTGATGTCGCCACTGGTGATCAAGCGGGCGAATTCGTCCACGGTCACGCCAGACAACACCGCCAGCGCAATCTTGGCACCGATACCGGTGACCTTCTGCACGTCGCGGAACAGCCGCCGCTCGCCCTCGCGCAGGAAGCCATACAACGACACGCTGTCTTCCTTTTGCGCGTAATGGGTAAACAGGATCACGTCGCGACCGACATCGGGCAGGTCGTAGAAGGTGCTCATCGGCGCCTCCAGCTCGTACCCCACCCCGCCCACGTCGATCACCAGCCACGGCGGCTGCTTGTAGGCCAGGATCCCGCGCAGACGGCCGATCATTGGGCACCGGCGTGGCGGTGCCGGGATTCGGGATTCGGCATTCGGGATTGGCAAACTTCCTCACTGCCGTTGACGAGGGCTGCGCACCGCCGAAGCGGCACAGCGCGCGCGGACTCGCCGCTGCGAATCCCCCATCCCGAATCCCGAATCCAGATTGTCATTTCTTGCGGCTCCAGGCCTGTTGGGTATTGACGCCCAAGCATTGCGCAGTCGCGCGCACGTGGGCGTGAGTGATGGCGACCGCCAGTGCGTCGGCGGCGTCGGGCTGCAGCTTGCCTTTCAAGTTGAGCATGATGCCGACCATGTGCTGCACCTGCAGCTTGTCCGCGCCGCCTTTGCCGACCAGCGCCAGCTTGACCTCGGTGGCGGCGTACTCGTGCACCGGCAGGTCGCGCATGACCACCGCGCAGATTGCCGCGCCGCGCGCCTGGCCAAGCTTGAGCGCGGAAGCGGCACTCTTGCCCATGAACACCTTCTCGATCGCCACCTCATCCGGCCGGTAGGTTTCGATCAACTCGCCCAGCCCGTGCAACAGGCGCTTGAGCCGCTGGGAGAAGTCGCCCTCGCCCAGCAGTATCAACGGCGCGTGGTGCACATGCCGGCTGCGACCGCCCTCGTCGATATCGATGATGCCGATGCCGGTGCGCTGCGAGCCGGGATCGATGCCCAGGATGCGGGTCATCTAGAAGCCGGGACTGGGGGATGGGAGGTTAGGGATTGGTAATGCACGTGCAGGGTGCCGGTCGCATCGCTGTTGCGCATCCCCAATGCCGAATGCCGCCATCCCCGTCTTCATTTACGCGCCAAGCGCCGCTTGATCGACGTTCGAATACACGTCCTGCACGTCGTCCAGGTCTTCGAGCATGTCCAGCAGCTTGCGGACCTGCACCGCCGTGTCGCCGTCCACGGCGATGTCGTTGTCGGCGCGAAAGACGATTTCGGCGTGCGCCGGCTCCAGGCCGGCGGCAGCCAGGGCGTCCCTGACCTGGGCGAAGGCGTCCGGGGCGGTGAGCACGTCGATGGCGCCGTCTTCGGGATAGACCACCACATCGTCGGCGCCGGCTTCAATGGCGGCGTCGGTGAGGGTGTCCTCATCGATGCCGGCGGCGAAGCTGAGCACGCCCAGGCGCTTGAACATGAAGGCCACCGAGCCCTCGGTGCCCATGTTGCCGCCGCATTTGCTGAAGGCATGGCGCACGTCGGCCACGGTGCGCACGCGGTTGTCGGTCAGGCAGTCCACGATCACCGCCACGCCGCCGGGCGCATAGCCCTCGTAGCGCACTTCTTCGTATTCCACGCCTTCCAGCTCGCCGGTGGATTTCTTGATGGCGCGCTCGATCACGTCCTTGGACATGTTCGCCGACAGGCCCTTGTCCATGGCGGTGCGCAGACGCGGATTGTTGGACGGGTCGCCGCCGCCAGCGCGCGCGGCTACGCTGATCTCGCGGATGATCTTGGTGAACATCTTGCCGCGTTTGGCGTCGGAGGCGTTCTTGCGGCCTTCGATCGAGGGGCCTCTACCCATGGGTGGTTCCAGACTGGCTTGGATGACAGGGCGCGGATTTTACCTGATTGCCTGCCCTCACCGGGGCCACAACATCCGCCGGCGCATGTTCACGACCGAAAGCGGCCGCAGCGCAGGAAGGCCAGCGCCTGTGCGGCGGCCTCGGGCGAGCGCAACAGGCCGCTGTGGCTTGCCCGCATCACGCAATGGTCGCGCAACCCGGGCAGACGGGTTTCGGCCAGTGCAACAGTTCCGTCCGAATCGCCGTCGAGCGGGGCAAGCCAACGGCCGACCCCGCGCGCGACGCTGCCGGCGACCTGACCGATCTCGGCCTGGCCATCCCAGCGCGCGAAGCCCTGTTGCAAGATCGCGGCGCTGCGGCCCATCGCCCACAGCCCGCCGCGTTGCGCCAGTCCGCGTGCAGCGGCACTGCCGCATAGCGGCGAGCCCAGACAAACCACGCGGCGCACCGGCAGCTCGGGCGCATCCTGCAATGCCTGCAGGGTCATCAGGCCGCCCAGGCTGTGGCAGACCACCCACTGCGCACGGCTGGCGCGCAGACGTTCGATCAAACATGGCACCGCCCGCGCGGGACCGCCGAGCACGCTGGCGTAACCGAACAGCGCAGGCGCCAGGCCGTCCGCACGCATCCGCCGCGCCAACGGCAGCAGCCAATGCGTGGTGTTCCAGATGCCATGCACCAGCAGCACGTCGGCGGTCGCGGCGGTGGCCTGCGCGCGTGGATTGCGCCGCGGCGTGGCCGGGCTGATGGGTGATGCGCTGGACACTGAGGTGGTTACCGGGACATGGGCGTCAGATGCGTGTCTGCCGCGCGCGGGACTGCGACGGTGCAGGCGCAAGCGCAATGGCCGGCGGCACAGGTCCGCTCAGGCCGCTGCAAGCACCGGCCTATGCCGCAGGATGTATTCGCGGTCGACGATCTTGCCGACCGGAAAATCGTATTCGCCCACCTTCTCGAAGCCATAGCGGGCGTACAAGCGTTGCGCGCCGAAATTCATGGATCCCATTCGTTCGCGCACGCCAAGTCCTGCCCGCGAGCTTCTGCCCGGACCCCAACCGGATAGGGTTCAGCCGACTGCAGATCGGGGGGGGGCTCCGCCTGCTGGCGGCCCCCTGGATGGCTTGCCCGCTCGGCGGACGATGTCCCGGACCCGGCTGCCATCTCCCCCTGCGCCCTCGCCTGCGTTCTCGGCGGGCAGCTTCAGCGATCTGCTCCGTCAGTTCGATCCGTCGCTTCTTGATACATCGCTTCTTGATTCGATGCCTGCCGTCGGCACGCCGCATACAGCGGCTGCCCCAGCAGAGTGGGATGAGGTGCAATCGGGTCTGCGTGCAGCCGATGACCCGCCACCCACCGTGCGTGTCGCTGTCACTGCCGCGCGGCCGCCGCGCGCCAAGCCGGCCCCGCGACGGCGTGCGGCGCAACCCTCCGACGCTTCGCCGGCCGCGCAGGTGGATCTACGCACGCTCGGCTACAGTCAGCAGCAGCAAGAGAAGATCAAACCGAAGGTGCGTTCGACAGTGGCGCAGCACCACGAGGCACTGGTGGGCCATGGGTTTACACACGCGCACATCGTTGCGCTCAGCCAACACCCGGCAGCGTTAGGGACCGTCGCTGTCAAGTATCAGCACATAATCACGGCGTTGCCAGAGGCGACACACGAAGACATCGTTGGCGTCGGCAAACAGTGGTCCGGCGCACGCGCCCTGGAGGCCTTGCTCACGAAGGCGGGGGAGTTGAGAGGTCCGCCGTTACAGTTGGACACAGGCCAACTTCTCAAGATTGCAAAACGTGGCGGCGTGACCGCAGTGGAGGCAGTGCATGCATGGCGCAATGCACTGACGGGTGCCCCCCTGAACCTGACCCCGGACCAAGTGGTGGCCATCGCCAGCAATATTGGCGGCAAGCAGGCGCTGGAGACGGTGCAGCGCCTGTTGCCGGTGCTGTGCCAGGCCCATGGCCTGAACCCGGACCAAGTGGTGGCCATCGCCAGCAATAGTGGCGGCAAGCAGGCGCTGGAGACGGTGCAGCGGCTGTTGCCGGTGCTGTGCCAGGACCATGGCCTGACCCCGGACCAAGTGGTGGCCATCGCCAGCCACGATGGCGGCAAGCAGGCGCTGGAGACGGTGCAGCGGCTGTTGCCGGTGCTGTGCCAGGACCATGGCCTGACCCCAGACCAGGTCGTGGCCATCGCCAGCAATGGCGGCGGCAAGCAGGCGCTGGAGACGGTGCAGCGGCTGTTGCCGGTGCTGTGCCAGGCCCATGGCCTGAACCCGGACCAGGTGGTGGCCATCGCCAGCAATAGTGGCGGCAAGCAGGCGCTGGAGACGGTGCAGCGGCTGTTGCCGGTGCTGTGCCAGGCCCATGGCCTGAACCCGGACCAAGTGGTGGCCATCGCCAGCAATAACGGCGGCAAGCAGGCGCTGGAGACGGTGCAGCGGCTGTTGCCGGTGCTGTGCCAGGACCATGGCCTGAGTCCGGACCAGGTGGTGGCCATCGCCAGCCACGATGGCGGCAAGCAGGCGCTGGAGACGGTGCAGCGGCTGTTGCCGGTGCTGTGCCAGGACCATGGCCTGACCCCGGACCAGGTCGTGGCCATCGCCAGCAATGGCGGCAAGCAGGCGCTGGAGACGGTGCAGCGCCTGTTGCCGGTGCTGTGCCAGGACCATGGCCTGACCCCGGACCAGGTGGTGGCCATCGCCAACAATAACGGCGGCAAGCAGGCGCTGGAGACGGTGCAACGGCTGTTGCCGGTGCTGTGCCAGGACCATGGCCTGACCCCGGACCAGGTGGTGGCCATCGCCAACAATAACGGCGGCAAGCAGGCGCTGGAGACGGTGCAGCGGCTGTTGCCGGTGCTGTGCCAGGCCCATGGCCTGCCCCCGGACCAGGTCGTGGCCATCGCCAGCAATATTGGCGGCAAGCAGGCGCTGGAGACGGTGCAGCGGCTGTTGCCGGTGCTGTGCCAGGACCATGGCCTGACCCCGGACCAGGTGGTGGCCATCGCCAGCAATGGCGGCGGCAAGCAGGCGCTGGAGACGGTGCAGCGGCTGTTGCCGGTGCTGTGCCAGGACCATGGCCTGACCCCGGACCAGGTGGTGGCCATCGCCAGCCACGATGGCGGCAAGCAGGCGCTGGAGACGGTGCAGCGGCTGTTGCCGGTGCTGTGCCAGGACCATGGCCTGACCCCGGACCAGGTGGTGGCCATCGCCAGCAATGGCGGCGGCAAGCAGGCGCTGGAGACGGTGCAGCGGCTGTTGCCGGTGCTGTGCCAGGACCATGGCCTGAGTCCGGACCAGGTGGTGGCCATCGCCAGCCACGATGGCGGCAAGCAGGCGCTGGAGACGGTGCAGCGGCTGTTGCCGGTGCTGTGCCAGGACCATGGCCTGACCCTGGACCAGGTGGTGGCCATCGCCAGCCACGATGGCGGCAAGCAGGCGCTGGAGACGGTGCAACGGCTGTTGCCGGTGCTGTGCCAGGCCCATGGCCTGACCCCGGACCAGGTCGTGGCCATCGCCAGCCACGATGGCGGCAAGCAGGCGCTGGAGACGGTGCAGCGGCTGTTGCCGGTGCTGTGCCAGGACCATGGCCTGACCCCGGACCAGGTGGTGGCCATCGCCAGCAATGGCGGCGGCAAGCAGGCGCTGGAGAGCATTGTTGCCCAGTTATATCGCCCTGATCCGGCGTTGGCCGCGTTGACCAACGACCACCTCGTCGCCTTGGCCTGCCTCGGCGGACGTCCTGCCCTGGATGCAGTGAAAAAGGGATTGCCGCACGCGCCGGAATTGATCAGAAGAATCAATCGCCGTATTCCCGAACGCACGTCCCATCGCGTTGCCGACCTCGCGCACGTGGTGCGCGTGCTTGGTTTTTTCCAGAGCCACTCCCACCCAGCGCAAGCATTCGATGACGCCATGACACAGTTCGGGATGAGCAGGCACGGGTTGGTACAGCTCTTTCGCAGAGTGGGCGTCACCGAATTCGAAGCCCGCTACGGAACGCTCCCCCCAGCCTCGCAGCGTTGGGACCGTATCCTCCAGGCATCAGGGATGAAAAGGGCCAAACCGTCCCCTACTTCAGCTCAAACACCGGATCAGGCGTCTTTGCATGCATTCGCCGATTCGCTGGAGCGTGACCTTGATGCGCCCAGCCCAATGCACGAGGGAGATCAGACGCGGGCAAGCAGCCGTAAACGGTCCCGATCGGATCGTGCTGTCACCGGCCCCTCCGCACAGCAATCTTTCGAGGTACGCGTTCCCGAACAGCGCGATGCTCTGCATTTGCCCCTCAGCTGGAGGGTAAAACGCCCGCGTACCAGGATCGGGGGCGGCCTCCCGGATCCTGGTACGCCCATCGCTGCCGACCTGGCAGCGTCCAGCACCGTGATGTGGGAACAAAATGCGGACCCCTTCGCAGGGGCAGCGGATGATTTCCCGGCATTCAACGAAGAGGAGCTCGCATGGTTGATGGAGCTATTGCCTCAGTCAGGCTCAGTCGGAGGGACGATCTGATCCGACCACACGCCGATCCACAGGGTGCGTGGGCCGTCGCGTTCCAGCCATTGCAGCGCGGTTTCGAACAGCCGGCTACCCCAGCCGCTGTTCTGGTAGTCCTTCAGCAGATACAGCCGCTTGAGCTCTCCATCGCCGGGGCGCACATCGTCATGCGGCAGCCCGCACGGGCCGGCAGCCGCATGCCCGACCAGCAGGTTGTCCATCTCCAACAGCCAGATCGCGTAATCCGGGTGCGCCAGCACGATGCGCGCACGCTCCACGGCATAGGTCTCTTCCAGGAAACCGTGCAGGTCTTCTTGCGGATACAGATGCCCGAAGGTTTCGGTGAAGGTCTGTGCGGCCAGAAGCGACAGCGCTTCGGCATCGTCCGGCGTGGCGCGGCGAATGCGGGTCATGCGGGCCCCTCTGGCAAGTCGACGGGGCAGCTTCTCGCATGCTGCGGCGCTGCTGCAAGTGGGGAATCGAGAATGGGGAATGTGGAATAGGAGAGCGTCCTGCGATTCGGACATTGCTGCGCCTGCGGAGCTGGCAGGCCTGAGCATCACGAGGTCTGGTGCTACGTGCTGTGGAGCGCCACGCATGGAAAGCGCTGCGCCCCATGCTTGATCGCCTGCACGCAGCTCCGACCCACCCCCTGATGTTGCGCGGGTCGCATTCGCCGGCTCCACCAATATCTCCCGCATCATCAACCGCACTCTGGCCGCGCGCGATGCCGCCACCGCACCAGGAAACGTCGCAGTTCGCCACTGGCGTGACGCACCTCCCATGCGCCACGCTGCGCATGCACTGGTTCGCCATGACATTGAGCGCCGCGCAGATTGGCCAAGCGATGCCGTTCCCGGAAGGTCGCTCGCCGCGCATAAATAACACGGCCACGCGCTAGGCGTGGCCGTGCTTGATCGCGGATCAGACCTGCTTCGAGCGGACCTGCACGTGCACTTCGGCAAGTTGGTCTGCGGCGATCGGCGACGGGGCGTCGGTCATCAGATCCTGCGCGCCGGTGGTCTTGGGGAACGGGATCACGTCGCGGATGGACTCGGTGCCGGCCATCAGCGCGGCGATGCGGTCGATACCGAACGCGATGCCACCGTGCGGCGGGGCGCCATAGTTCAACGCATCCAGCAGGAAGCCGAACTTGGCCCGCGCTTCTTCTGCACCGATGCCCAGCAACTCGAACACCGCGCTCTGCATGTCGGGGCGATGGATACGGATCGAGCCGCCGCCGATTTCATTACCGTTGAGCACCATGTCGTAACCGCGCGAGACCGCGGTGCGGGCGTTGGCGCGCAGGTCGGCGATATCGTCCACCGCCGGTGCGGTGAAGGGGTGATGCAGGGCCACGTAGCGCTGCGCTTCCTCGTCCCATTCGAACATCGGGAAATCAGTGACCCACAGCGGCGCCCAGCCCTCTGCGACCAGATCGAACTCCTTGCCGGCCTTCAGGCGCAGCGCGCCCATGAAGTCGGACACCTTGGTGTAGCCACCGGCACCGAAGAACACGATGTCGCCATTGCCGGCGCCTACATGCTTGAGCAGCGCGGCGAAGGCTTCTTCGCTGAAGAACTTGGCGATCGGCGAGCTGACCTCGCCGGTCTCCGACAGCTTGATATAGGCCAGGCCCTTGGCACCATATTTGGCGGCATGCGCGGCGTAGTCGTCGATCTGCTTGCGCGACAGCGTGGCGCCGCCGGGGATGCGCAGCGCAGCCACGCGGCCATCGGCATCGTTGGCGGCGGCAGTGAACACCGGAAATTCGCTGGATTTGACCAGTTCCGCCACGTCGACCAATTCCAGGGCGATGCGCAGGTCCGGCTTGTCCGAACCGTAGCGACGCATCGCCTCGGCCCAGGTCATGCGCGGGAACTGCGCGGCCAGATCGACATCCACCACTTCCTTGAAGATGGCGCGCATCATGTCTTCGACAAAATCCTGCACGTCGCGTTCGCGCACGAAAGCGAATTCCATGTCGAGCTGGGTGAATTCCAGCTGGCGGTCGGCGCGTAGCGCTTCGTCGCGGAAGCAGCGCGCGATCTGGTAGTAACGGTCGAAGCCGGCCACCATCAGGATCTGCTTGAACAGCTGCGGGCTCTGCGGCAGCGCATAGAACTCGCCCGGATGCATGCGCGCCGGCACCAGGAAGTCGCGCGCGCCTTCCGGGGTGGCCTTGGTCAGGATCGGGGTTTCGATGTCCTGAAAATCGCGCGCATCCAGATGCCGGCGCAGCGCCTGCACCAGCTTGATGCGGGTGCGCTGCATGCGCTGCATTTCCGGGCGACGCAGGTCCAGATAGCGGTACTTCAGGCGGGTTTCTTCGCCCGGATTCTCATGCGCGTGGAACGGCAGCGGCGCGGCCTTGTTGAGGATGCTGATGCGCGTGGCGATCACTTCCACCTTGCCGGTGCGCAGCTTGTCGTTCACCGCATGGCGCGCGCGCACAACGCCTTCGACCTGCAACACGTCCTCGTAGCCCAGGCTGGCGGCCACCTTGAACAGCTCTGCGCTGGCGTCGTCGCCGGCCACCGGTTCCACCGTCACCTGCACGATGCCTTCGTGGTCGCGCAGGTCGATGAAGCACACCCCGCCCAGGTTACGGGCCACGTCGGTCCAGCCGGCGAGAGTGACGGTTTGGCCGATCAAGGTCTCATCGACCAGGCCGCAGAAGTGGGTACGCATCGAAAGCTCCGCTGAAAACCCGACGCAGGACAGCGCCGGAAAGCCGGATATTCTGGGGCCGGCGGGCGACAGGAGCAAATGCGCAGGCGCTCACGGGCGCTTAAGTCAGCGCCCGGCTGAATAGGCGCCACGCCCCTTCTGCACCAAGGACGACACGATGCTGCGCACTGCCCTGCTGCTCTCCGGCTTCGGCCTGATCACCCTGACAGGCGCGTGTGCCAGCGCCACCGCCAGCGCGCAGGAACGCGGCTGGGACGGCCCCAGCATCACCTGTTCCAGCAACGACAACCGCCACCGCGAGTGCGATACCCCGTTCCGCGGACGTGCCGTGCTGGTGGAAAACATCTCCGGCACACGCTGCATCGAAGGCAGTAACTGGGGCAGCGATCGCGGCCGGATCTGGGTGGACGATGGCTGTCGCGGTCGCTTTGTCGAAGGCCGCAACGGCGGCTGGGGCGGCGGCGATGGCCCTGGTGGTGGCTTCGGCGGGATCGCTGGGACGGTGCGCTGCGAAAGCAACGCCCAACGCCAGAAAATCTGCGACACCGGCTGGCGCCGCGCCATGTTGGTGCGCCAACTCTCCAACACGCCCTGCGTGGAAGGCCGCAACTGGCGGCAGGAAGGCGGCCGGATCTGGGTGGACGACGGCTGCAGGGGCGAATTTGCACAGGCCCGCGGTGGCGGTGGCTGGGATCGCGGCGACGGCGGTTACGGTGGTCGCGACGACCGCCTCCGCAACGACTACGCCATCACCTGCGCCAGCGACGACCGCCGCCTGCGCACCTGCGCCTGGGATGGCCGCTATGGCCGCCCGGTGCTAACCCGCCAACTGTCCGACACGCCTTGCGAGGAAGGCCGCACCTGGGGCTACGACGATCGTCGCGCCACGGTGTGGGTCAACGCTGGTTGCCGGGCGCGCTTCGATGCGCGCTGATGCGCTGGTTGCGCAGGCCGGCGTGGTGGGATTCGGCCTGCGCGTTTCGGTGAGGCGCAGGGGCGATCGCTAAAGACGACAGCAGCGATACAGCAGCTATCTGGCTGGGGATACAGCTGTCGGATCCGGCCGAGGCGACGATAGACGTTCGGCAAGGAACAGCATGGGCAATGCACGCATCGGACCTGCCAGGCAGGCACATGCCTCACTTTCGGCTGTCCTGCAACGGCATCGGAGCGTGGCGTAGCCCTTTATCGACGATGGCCCCGGTCTGCGAATGCTCGCCCGCACTGCGTTGCGAGGGCTACCAGAAATCGAACTGCGGGCGCAGCGCGGACCACGGCAAGTGGCGTCGGCGTCGGCCTGACACAGCGCCTGACCGAGCGACCACCAACAACGCAATCCGCCGTGACACTGCCAGCAGTGCGGTGCTCAACGCGGGATCACTGCGCCATGCGGCATCCTGCCAGGCGGCGTAATCCGCGCACCGTGACCACTTATGCCGGATCGGACGCGGGCTTGGCCGCCGGCTTGCTCTCCGCTGCTGCGGCTGGTGTGGCATCGCCACCGGCGCTGCTGCTTTCGGTGAGGTTTTTCTTTTTCTCGCCGGCCGACTTGAAGTCGGTTTCGTACCAGCCGCTGCCGGACAGGCGGAACGACGGCGCGGTGACCTGACGCTTGATCGTCGCCGCGGCGCAGGCCGGGCAGGTCTGCGGATCGGGGTCGGCCATCTTCTGCAGGCGGTCGAATGCGTGGCCGCAGGTGGTGCACTGGAAACCGTAGATGGGCATGGCAGGATCGGTTGAAGACGATGCAGGGGCGCAGATTCTAGACGTATGCGGGCTGGCAGGTGCAGGGGTGCGTGGGCGACAGCGACGGTGGGCGGCGCGTAGCGGGCCGCGACCGTTGATGGCCGCCTCGAGAACATGCTTGGGATGGATTGCCTGTGCCGATGCAATGGCCACGGCCTCTTCCCCGCGTGCGCAGGAGTGGACTGACATACCGTTTCATTGCATGCGCGATGCGCCTACGTGTGTGGATGCGCCATGCAGGCAGCGCAGCGTGCGCACAGCCGCAGAAGTCCTACATGTTGCCGGAATCACATCACAGAGTGACCCAGCAATTGCCAGCAATCCCACCGACGTCCGCCAACCCAATCAAGCCGCGCCGGACAGGCTGTTACACTCGAACACGTGATCGACGCGCCTTTTCCCCCACGAGGGTCGCATCCATGTTGCGGCTGACTGCTTTATTGCTCGGCGTTGCCTTGCTGCTGACCGGCAGCGGACTACTCGGCACGCTGCTCGCCGTGCGCGGCGATCAGGCCGGCTTCGGTGCGCGCGCCTTGGGCTTGATCATGTCCGGCTACTTCGCCGGCTTCTTCGTCGGCACCTTCTTCGCGCCGCCGCTGATTCGCCGCATCGGGCATATCCGCGCATTTGCGTTTTATGCCGCGCTGGCGGCCATTGCGGTGTTGCTGCATCCGATCTGGCTGAACGCCTGGGGCTGGGGCGTGCTGCGCCTGGTGACCGGGGCGGCGCTGGTCGGTCTGTACACGGTGATCGAAAGCTGGCTCAACGCCGAGCCGGACGCGCGCCGACGCAGCCGGGTGTTTTCGATCTACATGGCGATCAATCTGTCGGCGCTGGCGCTGGGTCAGATCCTGCTCACCATCGGCGATGCGGGCGCACCGGCGATGTTTACGCTGACGGCAATCCTGTTCTGTGCAGCGGTGATGCCGGTGATGACCACGCGGCTGATCCCGCCCGAGGTGCCGCATGTATCGCGGCTGCGGTTGGTCACGTTGTATGCCTTAGCGCCGGTGGCCACGATTGGCGCCGGCCTTTCCGGCCTGGCAATGGGTGCGTTCTGGGGCTTGCTGCCGGTGTACGCCAACCGGATCGGGCTGGACTCCGGCGGCGTTGCGATGTTCATGCTCACCGCCATCGTGGGCGGCGCGGTGTTGCAGTGGCCGATCGGGCGCATCAGCGACGGGCATGACCGCCGCATCGGTCTGGCGACGGTGAGTGTCCTGGCCGCCGGCATCGCCATCGCTGCCGCGCTGCCGATGGTGCAGACGCAGACGACCGTGCTGTTCGTGCTGTTTTTTGTCTATGGCGGGTTGGCGTTTTCGCTGTATCCGTTTGCGGTGGCGCACATGCTCGATTACCTGCCGCGCGAAAACCTGCTTTCTGGCTGCAGCAGTCTGTTGCTGGTATACGGCGTCGGCGCGGCGATCGGCCCGGCGTTGGCTGGCGGTGCGATGCAGAAATTCGGCCCGGCCGCCTTACCGGTGTACTTCGCGGTGATGTTGCTGGCGCTTGCGGGTTTCACGCTATCGCGGCTGCTGCGCTTCGCCCGCCGCCGTCCCCATCCGATCGCGTTCCGCCCGATGCTGCGCACCACGCCGTCGGCCCTGGAATTGATGCCGGAAACCCAGCAGACCGAAGCGCCTCCGCACACCAAGTAATGCTGACAAACCTATGTCCCCGTCATTTCTGAGGACCTCGGCAACAGCGCATCCATCGCAGCGCCGCGCACGGTGAACATGACGCTGGATCTGTCACGGTGACCTGCGATGCTATGCGCTGCTCGCACCGTGTCTCGGTGCGAGCATTCCCTCGGATGCGGTGAGCCCACATGATCGATCTGCCCCGACGCCGCCTGCTGCAAGCTGGCCTTACCAGCGGCGCGGCAGCGCTGTTGCCCAGCATCGCGCGTGCCGCAGCCATCGCGCCAGACCGCCGCAGCGGCACGCTGGAGGATCTGCAGCACGTGGTGATCCTGATGCAGGAAAACCGCGCGTTCGATCATTACTTTGGCGCCCTGCCCGGCGTTCGCGGGTTTGGCGATCGCTTTCCGATTCCTGCACCGCCATTGCCGAATGCACCCGCGCGCACGGTATGGCTGCAACCCAGCGAGGACGGCCGCCAATGGCTGACACCGTTCGCATTGGATACGGCCGCACAGTTCGGCGTCATGCGCGTCAACGGCACCCCGCATAGCTGGCCGGATGCACAGCGGGCCTGGGACCATGGCCGGCTCGGGCATTGGGCCGCGGCCAAGCACAATCATGCGCTGGGCTATTACACGCGCACGGATATTCCGTTTCAGTACGCGCTCGCCGAGGCGTTTACCGTCTGCGATGCCTTCCACGCTGCGATCCAGACCGGCACCAATTCCAACCGTGTGTTTTTGTGGACCGGCGGCAACGATCCGCAGGCCCGCGCGGGCGGCCCGGTGATTGGCAATTCGCACGACAATTTTCCGGAACTGGGCGGGTTTGCCGAGCCGTATCGCTAAGCCACCTATGTCGAAGCACTGCAGAGCGCCGGTGTGTCATGGCAGATCTATCAGGACATGGCCGACAACTTCACCGACAACCCGCTGGCGGGGTTTGCGCCGTTTCGACTGGCTTACAGTGCCGCACCAGCACATGATCCAGACCTGCGCGCGCGTGGCGTGAGCACGCGCGGTGTCGCGCAGCTGCGCGAGGACGTGCTGGGCGGGCGTCTGCAAGCGGTGAGCTACCTCATCGCCGATGCGGCCGGCAGCGAGCACCCAGATCCATCCAGCCCCGCCCAGGGCGCGGCGTACACCGCACGCGTGCTGGACGCGCTCACTGCCGATCCAGCGGTGTGGAGTCGCACCGCCTTGCTGGTGATTTTCGACGAGAACGACGGCTTTTTCGACCATATGCCGCCGCCCGCGCCACCGTCGCCCGATGCACGCGCGGCTGGCGGGTTTGCCGGTGCATCGACGATTACCACCGACGACGACTACCACCGCCATCCGGCGCCAAACAGAACGTGGATCTGCCCGAATTCCGCGGGCGACCATACGGGCTGGGCCCGCGTGTGCCGATGTACGTGATCTCGCCATGGAGCCGCGGCGGCTGGGTGGATTCGCAGGTGTACGACCACACTTCGGTGCTGCGCCTACTGGAACGTCGTTTCGGCGTGCCCGCACCGGAGATCACACCGTGGCGGCGCGCGGTGTGCGGCGATCTGAGCAACGCCTTCGATTTCTGCAATTCTGATGCGCGCCCGTTCGCCGCCGCACTGCCCGATATCAGCGCAGCCGCAGCGCGCGCGGCAGCTTTGCGCGAACATGCACTGCCGCCCTTGCCGGCCACGTTGCAACCGCCCGAGCAACCGTTCGGCGTGCGCCGCTCGCGCGCACTGCCGTACCGCCCCAGCGTGGCGCTGGCCCATCTGCCCAAGCGTGGCAAGGTGACACTGCGTATGACCAACGCGGGCGCCGCGGTCGTACTGCACGTCTACGACCGCTTCGATCTCGCCGCAATTCCGCGCCGCTACACGGTGGGGAACGGCGCCGCAGTGGAAGGGACCTGGACCACCTACGATGGCCGATACGATCTGTGGCTGATCGGCCCCAATGGATTCCATCGTCATTACCGCGGCGACCTCGATGCCGCGCCGTTACTGGCCGAGATCGCGCAGGACCCAGACGATGCGCAGGCGCTGTGCCTGACGTTACGCAATCCCGGCAAGCGCCCACTGCACCTCGCGCTGGAACCTGGCGCCTACACGCAAGCGCAACCGTGCCAGCATCTCACCGTCGCAGCCGGGGTCGAGCACCGTGTGCGCTGGAGCGCTACATCGACCGGCGGCTGGCACGACCTGTGGCTGGTCCAGGACGGCGCGCGCCAGCGCCCGGCCGGGCGCGTGGAAACCGGCAAGCCCGGGATCAGCGACCCAGCGCTCGGCGGGCCGGCACGGCTGTATCCGGACGATCCGCCAGCCAGCGACGGCCCAGGACCTGCGTAAGAGGACCGGGATTGGGGAGTGGAGATTCGGCAAGGACCGGGCCGGCGTGCGCCGTCATCAGGGCGCAGCGCCATGGCGCCGCGCCTTGCGTATCGGCGTCGACGGTGGCCTTGTTCAGCGCGGGCGGCAGCAAGGTCGGCTATGGCGGTCACGCACCATGCTAGCGACGGCGGCCGCACGGCAAGGACGGCCATCGATCGGCGAACCCTGACGGCCCCTGGTCGACGCGCACACCGCGTCGCTGACCAGGCCGCTGGCTTGCACTACCGACGCAGCCAGTATCGGCAGTCGCCAATCGCCTGCGGTTGCGCACTCGCGGAATAACGCTGCACGATCGCGGCGTGCCATTGCGCCCGTTGCGGCGTACTGCCCAACTTGTTGGGGCAATCGACCAACGCCGCCAGCGGCAGGCCACCCAGCGCAGTGTCGGTGCTGGCCAACGACTGCAACGCCTGATCGGACGCCCAGTCGGCAATCATCACCGCGCGGCGCCCGGACCGATAGGGCAGTTCGGAAGACCAGTCATCACCGAAGGCCACCACCACGCCCTGCTCGGGCGTCGCTGCACGGATCTGCGCGGCGATCTGCGAGATCGCCGTCGGCTCACGCGCTTGCTTCATGTTCTTCAGCGAACTCACCAGGCCAGAGCCCAGTGACAGCAGGCACAGGAACACCGCCAATGCCACGCCACGGCCGGGCTTACCGACCGCCTGGCCACGCTGCACCACGTACCACAGCACCAGGCCGACGATCGACGTGGCGAACACCACCTGCGCGAACTGGTAATAGGGATGCACCACCTGCAGATTGGTGAAAGCCAGCATCGGCGCCAGGTAGGCAAGCAGCAACACGACCACTGCCGCACGGATCTGGAGGATCGACAAACCGGCGATGACGATGATCAGGAACACCCAGTTCGAACCGACCGGTCCGGCGAAGCGCTTCTTGAAGATGGTCCCCCACCAGACGGCCGGATCCAGGCGCTGCTGCAAGGTGCCGTAATTGAAGCCGGACAGGCTATCGGACGTGACCTGTTGGCCCAAGAGCGACTGCGCCTTCAAGGCATCGGCATGCTGCAGCCAGAGCAGCAATGCCACCAACGCCGCCACAGCCGCCACTGCCCCCCAGCCCAGCAGCTTCCAGTGTCCGGCCAACCACTGTGGACGCCAGCCATGCTCGCGCAGCGCCACCCAGGCCAGGGCCAGGACGGTGAAGACAGCAAAACCGAAGAAGGTGGTGATCTTGATCAGGGCCGCCAGTACTGCGGCGGCAACGGCGACCCCACCGTGCCAGGCTCGCGGCTGCACGTACAGCCGTGCCATCGCCCAGACAAACACCAGACCGAAGAACACCGCGGTGGATTCCATCATCACCGAGCGCCCCCATAACTGGGCCAGCGGCGACACTGCGAACGCACCGACGATACACAGTGCCAGCACGCGGTCGGGGCGCAATACCAGGATGATGCGATACGCCATCCAGAGGCAGCCCACATGGAACAGGGTGGACAGCAGGCGGCCACTATTGTCGGCACTCATGCCGGTGACTTTGGACAGCAACGCAGCCAGCCACTGGAACAGCGGCAGCTCAAACGGGATCGACCACGGCGCGCCAAGCACCGGCGTCAGATAGGACAGGAAAGGTCCGCCGCGCAGCATCCAGTCGATCGAGAGTGCGGTCTGCGTCTGCCGGAAACCGGACGCATCGATGGGCGGCATCGACCAGCTGAAAACCAGCATGATCAACAGCGCGATGGCCGAATAGCACAGCAGGATCCGGGGCGGTAGCAGCCCACGGTCGGGGGGCAGTTGCTGGTTCACGCGTCGCGCTCCTGTAGGCGCCGACCATCAGGCGCAAAGCGGCCGGGCGCGCAGTGTCGGTTCTGCGGGCCGCGAGCGCAAGCCGTTGCCGGCACCGGCAGCGACCAGGAACTCACCGCATCTGACGGTGCAGCGGCGACGTCCCCCCAAGTTTGAGTAGCACCTCAGTTTGGAGTCCAATTCCCTACCCCGAGGAGATTGGACGTGAAGAAGCGCTTTTCCGAAGAGCAGATCATCGGCTTCCTGCGCGAAGCCGAGGCCGGCATGCCGATCAAAGACCTGTGCCGGCGGCATGGCTTCAGTGAGGCGTCCTACTACCTGTGGCGCAGCAAGTTCGGCGGCATGAGCGTGCCCG